>CAZDZN010000020.1:0-22602 GCA_964509905.1 uncultured Aquificaceae bacterium | reverse complement strand
AGGCAAGAGCAGAAGGGCTTCTTTCCCTTTTATGCCAATCCATCCATTATAAAGAGCTTGCACTATGAAAAGTATAAAAAACATGATGGCTATAAAAACACCCGCAGGATAATAAGCATTTCCCTCTTTCTTAGCATTGTCCTTTGCCAAAAAAAGAACCACAAAAAATGCAATTATCGACAGGACAACTGCTATACCCATGGTCTCTTTCCATCCTAAAAGTTTAGCTAATGGTGGAAACAGCAATCCATCAAGGACAGCTCCTATGTTACCAGCCGCTGCTACACCAAGCACAAGCCCCTGAACCTCTTTTGGGTAATTGCTGCCAGCCATAGGTAATGCTACCGCAAAACTTGCCCCTCCAATACCTAATAATACACCAAGTAACAATAATATTGAATAGTTTAAGAGATTTTGAAAAGATAAAACATAGATAGAAGGGATAGAAGAAAGCGTGATACCCATAAGTGCGATAGTTTTACCGTTTATAGATTGATACATATGACCAAAGTTAAGCCTAAATATCGCTGCTGATAGTACAGGTATTGCCACCAAAAAACCTTTCTGAATAGCTGATAGGTGCATCTCCTGAGATATGAAAGGTGCCAAGGCGCCAAAAAGTAGCCATATGCTAAACCCTGCATCAAAATAAATCAACGAGGCGATTAAAGCTTTAATATTTCCCATTTTTAGAGCTTTTAAGATATAGTTCATAACATTCTCCTACCTCTTAGGATATTTCCTTTTTCTTAGTTCTTATAGTCCAAACCTCTTCAAGTTGGCAAACGAAGACTTTTCCATCACCAAACATTTCAGTGTTAGCATGTTTATTAATTATGCCTATAACTTTGTCAGTATAGTTATCTTCGACAGCTATCATTATCAATGTTTTTGCAAGCTCATCATAAGTTTTCTCGCCCACTTGGATACCACCTTCTTTTCCTCTTCCCACCACATCCATGATCGTAATACCTTTAAAACCCTCTTTTTCTAAGGCTTTCATAACATCGTAAAGTTTTTCTGGTCTTATAACGGCTTTTATCATCTTCATACTGAGCCTCCTAAAACAAAAATTTTTCCGTCTCCATAAAAACCTGTATATGCAACTTCTAAGATATTTTTGACAACTTCCTCGTATTCAACATCATCAACCCATGTGATAATTAGGTTTTTTGGAAGAAGTGACATGATAACTCCTTTATTCGTCTTGTACCCTAAACCTCCCTCTTTTCCTCTTCCGTTTACAGTCTTTGATACATAGGGAATGCCCATATCCGAAAGAGCGTTCTTTACATCCAATGCTTTTTCTCTTCTTACTACGATAATTAACTCCTTCATTATTAGGCCTCCTTATTAGGTTTTAAGCAAGTATAAAGCTTTTCTTCTTTGTTTATTAAAATGTTAGCAAGAAGCTGATATGCGTTATTCCATGCTTTTATAATTTCATCGCTTATACTGAACTCAAGCATAGCTTTATAAAGTGCATTCCACACTTTATCATAGTGCTTTGGTTTTACACCAGCCCTTACGTGTATTAAGCCATATTGTTTAAGGCAGTTTTTAACACTTCTATCCTTTCTAAATTCTGCGCAAAAGCAAGCAAGGCGCCGGCAAGTTTTTTTAGAATTGTCGCCATTAAACATGCCTTTAAGCTCAGGGTTTTCTTCAAACAAAATCTCATACATACGAGATGTTAACTTTTCTCCTTGCGATTGGAGAAATGGTATACTTTTAAGTATTCGTGATTTCGTCTCTTGGTCCATAACTTATTACCTCCTGCACATCTATAAGCAAATACATGCAAATATGAGCAAATAGTATGCCATTTTATATTCACTTTATATTAATTTTATATTTTGTACTTTTATATCTGCGATTGTGTGCATATTCCTCCTTATAACCTATATACGAAATTGCTATTTATAAGCTTTACAACATGCTATTTATCTGTTTACAAAAATGTAAACATGTAAACATAAGTTTGGGAGCCCAAGCACACTCGTGACGTTTGCTAAGCTTACTGAATTGATAATAATATGGTACATTTATTGCCCGCAATTATCAGAGAACGATGGAGGTATCGGCATGAAAGTAGTTATAGTAGGTGCAGGAATGGCAGGAAGTGCCATAATGGATGAGCTTTTGAAGATAGATAATTCTTTAGAGCTTCATTTGTTTGGTGAGGAAAAAAGTCTACCTTACAATAGAATATATTTAACTGATGTCTTGTCAGGTAAAAAACTTCCCAGTCAGCTAATTCTTAAAAGTCATCAAAGATTTGAAGAAGAGGGAGTTAGACTTCATATTGGCGAGCGTGTAGAGAGGATATTCCCTGAGTCAAAGAAGCTTATAACCTCACAGGGTAAAATGAGACCTTACGATAAACTTATTTTAGCTACAGGTAGTGTGCCAAGTGCACCACCTATAAAAGGAATATACAAAAACGGCGTATTCTCTTTTAGAAATATGGAAGACATATACAATATATTGGAAAAAGCCAGAATATCAAAAAAAGCGGTGGTTGTGGGAGGAGGGCTACTTGGCATAGAATGCGCCAAAGCTCTAAAAGATATAGGCTTAGAAGTTTATCTCGTTCACATATTTAATACGCTTATGGAGCAGTGGTTAGACAAGGCTGCAAGCGACATGTTAAAGGAAAAGCTTAAAAACTTTGGGATAAATGTGGTTTTAGAAAAACAAACCCAAGAGATACTTGGGGATAAAAAAGCCAATTGTGTAAGATTTGCCGACGGAGAGACTATAGATTGTGATTTTGTAGTAATAGCTACAGGAGTAAAACCTAATATCAAACTCGCATCAGACAGTGGCATAAAGGTTAACAGAGGTATATTGGTAAGCGATTTTCTTGAAACATCAGCTAATGATGTATATGCAGTGGGTGAGTGCATAGAGCATAAGGATAAGACCTACGGACTTTTTAATCCTATAATTGAACAGGTAAAAGTATGCGCAAAGAATGTAATTTATGGAAATATAGAAAGATACAAAGAACCTATAACATATAGTATTTTAAAAGTTGCCGGCGTTAGATTGATGTCTGCAGGTTTTGTTAAAGAAAGAGAAGGAGCCGAGATTTTTCTATACAAAGATAAAGAAAATTATAGAAAGGCCATTTTAGAAAACGAGAGCTTGAAAGGCTTTATCCTTTATGGAAATCTAGCTGGTAGTGAAAAACTTATTGAGCTTTTAAAAACGGGTATAAAAATAGAAGAAGATACTATCCTGATAAAAGATCTCATAGTAGAAGAAAAAAAGGAGTTAAAAGAAAAAGATATCGTTTGCAACTGTAATGCTGTTAGTTACGGTGAGATTTTAAAAGCCATAAAAACAGGTGCAAGAAGTCTTGAAGACATACAGAAGCTTACAAAAGCTTCCACTTCTTGCGGTAGTTGTGCTCCATTGATAGAGACTATTTTAAGAGAACATGTGAAAGAAAAACTCCCGAAGATAAACAAAGTAGAAGAATATAAAAAAGAAAAACATCCATTTGAAAGGGATTTGATAAAAAATCTTGAGAAATACAAGGATTGGCAAGAGATACCAGAAGAAGACAGGGATATGGGTCTTAAATGGTACGGTATATTTTACAGAAAAGCAACACCAGGTTATTTTATGGTAAGAATAAGGATAACTCATGGCAAACTAAGTTCAGAACAGGCAAAAGTGATAGCTCATCTTTCGAAAAAATTTGGAAGAAACGAAATAGATCTTACTTCAAGAGAACAAATACAGCTAAGATGGATAGAAACGAAGCATCTTCCGGAAATCTTAGGAGCTATAGAGAAAATAGGTCTTACAACCCTTCAAACAGGTATGGATAATATAAGAAATATCACTGGAGATCCTCTATCAGGACTTACAAAAGACAGTATCATAGATACTATACCTATAGCTAAGAGAATCGCTGACATGTTTGTAGGGAAAAAGCAGTATGCGGATTTCCCAAGGAAGTTTAATTTAGCTATACTTGGATCGAAAGTTGACTATATAAACTGCAAATACAATGATTTATGCTTTTGTCTCGCTAAAAAAGAAAATATTTTAGGTTTTAACATTTATGTGGGTGGGAAGATAGGTTCTGGCGGACCCTCACAGGCTTTTGATTTAAATGTTTTTGTAAAAGCCTACGAAACTATAGATATTGCAAAAGCGATTTTTGAGATTTATGCAGACATGGGTAATAGAGAAAATAGAAATAAAAATAGGCTTTATTTCTTAGTAAAAGAATTGGGTATTGAGGGTTTTAGAGAAGAGCTTGAAAGAAGGGTTTTTAGAAATTTATGGAGCAAAGGCGATGAGCTTGTGGAAAATACCTGTGAACATTTAGGTGTAATAAAACAAAAGAATGGGCTTTATGCGGTTAGTCTTATGGTGCCTGCTGGGATATTTACAGGAGATGACTTAGAAAGGGTTGCTTCTCTTTCTAAAAAATACGGAAGCGGTGAAATAAGATTGTCTGTATATCAAAATCTATACATTGTGAATGTGCCAGAAGAACATCTTTCAGAACTTCTTTCTGACGAAATTTTTCAGAAGTATAGTATATCTAACAGTCCTTATTTTCAAGGGCTTATGGCTTGTCAGGGTAGTAAAACTTGTGCCTTTGGAGTTATAGAAAACAAGCCAGATGCTATAAAACTTGCCAACTATCTATCACAAAAGCTTCCAATAGAAGAAGCTGTTAGGATGCATTGGTCCGGTTGTGCCAAAGGATGTGGCCAACATGGTGCTGGAGACATAGGTTTTGTAGGGACTAAGGTAAAAATAGATGGGAAGATAAAGTTAGCCGTGGATGTGTTTTTGAAGGACGAGAAGGTAGATACGGTGCCATTGGATACTTTGCACCTTTATATGGAAAGATTTCTGAGCATTAAGTGACCTGATGTTTAATTTCTTATGGTATGTAGGTTCTCTGCAATCTTTCTTTCCAAAATTTATATATTTTGTTATAAAACCAAACAAAGAAACATAATTTAGTAGTGCTTTCTTAATGGTACTAATTTTTTGATTGTTCCAGAGACCCATACTGTAAAAATAAACAGAGAAGTCTAAGGATAGGAAATATTGTATATGAAAGAGCGTTGTAGTTGTGATGTGATATTAGAATATAGTATAAAAGGAGTTGTTAATTTTCAGCATCTTATTTTTAACCCAACTTTCCAATTTAAACATGGTATGAGACACTATTAGAATAAGTTAGCAGGATAAGTATACTATTTTAAATTTTGCTTTACGACAAGACAGCTTAACCAGAAAACACCGGGGGCCTATTTACCCTTTATATTGATTTTGCAATTTAACACGCTCATAGTTTAAAGTTATAATTTTAAAACGGAAATTATGGTTTATCTTTAGTTTAAAAACATTCACTGGTTTTCAGGCTTTTAATGTGATAAAATTTTATATATGGAGATAATCGAGATACCCATAGAACAAGAAGCAAAACAGTCTTACCTTGATTATGCGATGTCTGTTATCGTAGGAAGAGCTATCCCGGATGTAAGGGATGGGCTAAAACCAGTACAAAGAAGAATACTTTACTCAATGTATGAGATGGACCTTACCCCAGATAAACCATTTAAAAAGTGCGCTCGTATAGTGGGGGACACGATGGGGCGTTATCATCCTCACGGAGACCAAGCTATCTACGATGCTCTTGTGAGAATGGCACAGGATTTTAACTTGAGATATCCACTCGTGATAGGGCAGGGTAATTTTGGTTCTATAGACGGGGACCCGCCCGCTGCTATGAGATATACAGAGGCAAAGCTTTCTAAAATCACCACCACTCTTTTAGAGGATATAGAGCACGACACGGTGGATTTTTTACCAAACTTTGACGAATCGGTGTTAGAACCTCAGGTACTACCCGCTAAGATGCCAAATCTTCTTTGCAACGGAACCACGGGCATAGCGGTAGGTCTTGCCACGTCGATACCACCTCACAATCTAAAAGAGGTGTGCGATGCTCTTATGGTTTTGGCTCAAAATCAAGATATTACCATAGAAGAGCTGATGCATCATATAAAAGGGCCAGATTTTCCTACAGGCGGTATCATAGTGGGGGAGGTATCCCCAGAGATTTACAAAACTGGGAAAGGACAGGTGACTTTACAGGCAAAAGCAAGGGTAGAAAAAACAAGCTCCGGGAGAGAACAGATAATTATTACAGAGCTTCCATACATGGTAAACAAAGCGGAGCTTATAAAAAAGACAGCGGAGCTTGCGAGATCTGGTAAGCTAAAAGAGATATCGGATTTAAGGGATGAATCAGATAAAGACGGTATAAGGATAGTAATAGAGCTAAAAAAAGATGCCAAAGGGGATGCTGTATTAAAAAAACTTTACAAAAACACGCTCCTTAGGAAAAATTTTCCCATAAACATGGTTGCTTTGGTGGGCCTTGAACCAAAACTTTTAAATCTAAAAGAGATGTTAATGGAGTTTTTCAAGCACAGGTTAAATGTAATTTATAGAAGAACTGAGTTTTTCCTAAAAAAAGCCCAAGACCGACTTCACATAGTGGAGGGGCTTTTAATATGTATAAAAGACATAGACAAGATTATAGAAACCATAAGAGCGTCAGAAGACACCCAAGATGCAAAAGATAGACTTATAAGAGGGTGGAATCTGACAGAAAAACAAGCCCAAGCTATACTGGATTTGAGACTTCAAAGACTCACATCCTTAGAAACTTCAAAACTTATGAAAGAACACGATGAGCTTATACAAAACATAAAAACCTATCAAAATATATTGGAAAACAAACAAGAGCGTATAAATATATTTATACAAGAGATGAGAGAACTTTCTGATCGCTTCAAAGACCCTAGAAAAACCCTCATCGAAGGCATGATGAAAGAAGACACTTTTGTGGAGGTATATATTACATACAACGGGTTTGTAAAACCTATAGAGCTTTTAGAAGAAGAGAAAAATCCTATAGTTTATAGAGCAAGGCTTAAGTTTACCGAAGGGCTTTTCGTGGTCTCAAACAAAGGAAGAGTTTATTGGACGGCTGGATCTGAGGCTTTGTCTGGTAGCACTATACATATGAAAAACGCAGATGAATACATAATAGGGGCTTTTGTAAGAGAACAGCATGCTCAAAGGTTGCTGATACTCACCAACAGAGGCTATGTAAAGAAAATCCCACTTGTGGAGTTTGAATACAAAACCCAAGGTATTCAAATTATAAAACTAAGTGAGGAAGAACAAGTAGCATATCTATCAGGATCTTCGGATGAGACAGAGATTCTCATCATAACGAAAAAAGGCTTTATAAATAAAATACTAAGCAGCGATATAGGGGCTTCCACCAGCAGCTCAAGACCTGCACAGTGCATAAAGTTAAATGATTCTGATGAGGCCCGCGTTATAAAATCTATAAACGGCAAGATTTTTGGACTTTTAATAACAGAAGAAGGCTATGTTAAAAAGGTAAAATTAGAAGATATACCCCAAAAATCAAAAATTGCTCAAGGCATAGACATATTAAAGCAAAAAAGCTTAAATATATCGGATTTTATAATGTACAACGAGGAAGATGATTTTGAGCTTATTATTTCCACAAAAAATGGTAATCATATCAAATCCGATATTAAAAGCCTGATACAGAGCATCAAAGTCCCTGCGGGTCTAAATGTACCAGAGGAAAAAACTTTTAGTTTAGAAGGTGATAAAATATATAGGGTGGTGGTATGATAAGCATTGAGCTTATAAGGAAAAATTCCGATTTTGTGAAGGAAAATATTGCAAAAAGAAATATTCTTTTAAGAGATAGAATAGACGATGTATTGGCTTTGGATGAAGAACGAAGAAAAAAGATAAAAGAGATGGAAGACTTAAGGGCTCTCAGAAATGCCAAAAGCAAAGATATAGGAGCTTTGAAGAAAAAAGGGCAAGACACGAAGACCTTGGAAGAAGAGATAAAAAGTATAAAATACGAGATAGTGGAGTTAGAGGATGCCCTTGCCCGTATAGAAAAATACATAAATGATATACTTCTAAGGATACCAAATCTCATACATGAGTCTGTGCCTGTGGGAAAAGATGAATCTGATAATATAGAGATAAGGCGTTGGGGGGACGTAGGAAAATTTGATGTGGATGTAAAAGAGCATTCAGAGTTAGGGCTATCAAAAGGTCTTTTAGATTTTGAGCAGGCCTCTTTAATTTCTGGAAGCAGGTTCAGCATGTTAAAAGGAGCACTGGCTAAATTAGAAAGAGCTCTTATAAACTTTATGTTGGATGTAAATACAAAAAATGGATATCAAGAGATGGTGCTTCCTCACCTTGTAAAACCAGAAGCTCTCATGGGTACTGGTCAGCTTCCAAAATTTCAAGAAGAACTTTATCACATAAAAGACGATGAGCTTTTCCTTATTCCTACAGCAGAGGTACCTCTTGTAAATGCATATAAGGACAGCATTTTAAAAGAATCGGATCTACCTATAAATTTGACTGCTTACACACCTTGTTATAGAAGAGAAGCAGGCTCTCACGGCAAAGATATAAAAGGTCTTATAAGACAGCATCAGTTTGATAAAGTAGAGCTCGTAAAGATAACGCATCCAGACAACTCTTATGAAGAGCTTGAAAAATTATTATCCAATGCAGAGGAGATATTGAGACTCTTGGAGCTCCCTTACAGGGTGGTGGTGCTTTGTTCTGGGGACATCGGTTTTTCTGCTTCAAAAACTTATGACATAGAGGTGTGGATTCCATCTCAAAATAGATATAGGGAGATTTCATCTTGTTCGAACTGCGAGGATTATCAAGCCAGAAGAGCGAACATAAGATTTAAAGATGGCAGCGGTAAAAATAGATTTGTGCATACACTAAACGGCTCTTCTTTGGCGGTGGGAAGGACCCTTGTGGCTATTATGGAAAACTATCAAACAAAAGATGGCAAGATAGAAATTCCAAAGGTTTTAAGAGATTATATGAGGCAGGATTATATATGAGGCAATCTCACATATTTAGGCAAACAAAAGAAACCACGATAGACATGGAAATAAATTTGGATGGAACCGGAGCATATCAGATAGATACACCGGTGGGGTTTTTAAATCATATGATGGAATCTTTATCAAAACATAGTTTTATAGACATAAATTTAAAAGCCGAAGGAGATATAGACATCTCTTATCATCATCTGGTGGAAGATGTAGGGATAGTTTTTGGTCAAGCTGTCTTAAAAGCTTTGGGAGATAAATCTGGTGTAAACAGATATGGGTTTGCTGCACTCCCGATGGACGAGGCATTAGTACTATGCTCTTTAGATTTTTCTGGTAGAGGTCTATTTTATCACGATAAAAAAGAACTAAAAGGCAAAATTACAGATTTTGATTTTGAGCTAATATGGGAGTTTATAAAGGGTTTTGCTTTGGAGTCGAAAGCTACGGTGCATATAAAGGTTTTAGAAGGCTACATCCTTCATCATATAGCTGAGTGTGCTATAAAATCTTTGGCTTTTAGTATAAGACAGGCGATCTCGAAACACGATAAAGGCATACTTTCCACTAAAGGCGTTTTATGAAAGATAAGTTTAGGGGTATTGTTTTAGCCAGTGTTATAGGAGATGCCATAGGCAAATCCTTTGAAGATTTGGACGTTTATCAAATAGAAGAATTTTATAGAAACATCCCTATAGACGAATTTGTGGAGCCCCACCCCAGCTCTCCCGCCTATTTTCAAGAGCCCAACGAACCCTCCGATGAAACCGCTGTGGCTATGCTTCTTATAGAATCCATTGTTCAGTCAAAAAAGCTCGATATATACCATTATTTTGACCTTCTTCAATCTTGGGCTTTTGATGAGAAACTGCACAAATACCCAGATCCTTTTATCCTAAAAGCTATATACAATATATCAAACGGCATAAGCGATGGGTTTAACTACAGCTCCATTGAAGGGATTTTAAGAGTTATAGGTACATCCATGCTTCATTTTAATAATATAGATCTTGCGAAGGAAGCTTCAAAGCTAACGGTAGCTCTTACTCACAGGGCTGAAGTAGCTTTAGACAGCGCTGTTATATTTACTGACATTTTAGTGAGATCTATAAACAACGATGAAATTCTTGATACATATGAGAATAGGATAAAGCTTTTAAAAGCCATAAAAGAGGAGCTTAAAAACAAAGCCTCTAAAGATATGCTTGATATGCTGATAGATTCTATAGAAGAGTCTTACTCTAAAGATAAGGCCATTATAAATATTGGAAATGGAAATTATGTATTAGAAAGCTTAGGTTTGTCTTTGTATTATTTTTTCTCTGAAGGTATAGAACATCCATATGAGGCTTTTATAGATGCTATAAACTCCTATTGGGAATTTGGTGGAGATACAGATGCAATAGGATTTATTACAGGTGCACTTATTGGTGCTTACCATGGTTATGAATTTTTACCAAAAGATCTTGTAAAAAACTTGAAAGATCATAAATATTACATAGAACTGTCAGATAAGCTTTACGATATTGCTAAAAATACATAAGTTTTAAGTCTTGTTTTGAGGTAAAATATAATTATGTTTGGATTTAATAGTGCGATAGGTATTGATTTGGGAACAGCAAATAGCTTAGTGTTTGTACCAGGGCGTGGTATAGTTTTAGAAGAACCGTCTATAGTGGCTATAGATTCCAGAAAAAATAAAGTTTTAAAGGTGGGGGCCGAGGCAAAGGAGATGCTTGGTAAAACACCCGATTACATAAAGGCAGTAAGACCTTTAAGGGACGGAGTTATCACCGATTTTGATATTACACAGGTAATGATATCTTATTTTATAAAAAAGACACTGGGGAAGGGCATTTTAAAACCTAAACCGAGAGTAGTGATTGGCGTACCGTCCGGTGTTACACCGGTAGAAGAAAGGGCTGTGATAGATGCTGCTAAATCTGCGGGGGCCAGAGAGGTTTATCTTATAGCGGAACCTATGGCAGCAGCTATAGGGGCGGATCTACCTATATCAGAACCCATTGGCAATATGGTTGTGGATATAGGAGGGGGTACAACGGATATAGCCGTAATTTCTTTATCTGGTATAGTGATATCTCATTCTTTAAAGATAGCCGGAGATGAGATGAACGAAGCTATATCAGAATATATAAAAAGAAAGTTTAGTATGCTAATAGGTGAGCAAACCGCAGAAAGGATAAAATTAGAGCTTGGCTCGGCCATACCTCCAAAAGAAGAAAAAGAGATGGAGGTAAGAGGAAGGGATGCTACCGGGCTTCCAAGATCTATTATTATTACATCCTATCATGTTTATGAAGCGCTTGAAGATACATTAAACGCTATAGTGAGTGCTGTAAGGACTACCTTGGAAAAAACTCCTCCAGAGCTTGCGGCGGATATCGTAGAAAGGGGTATCGTTTTAGCAGGAGGTGGGTCTATGCTTAAAAATCTAAATCATAAGCTAACACAAGATTTGAATATAAGAACTTACTATTGTGAAGATCCTCTTAGAGCTGTAGCAAAAGGTGTTGGTAAAGTGGTAGACGATTTGGATCTTCTTAAGAAAGTCTCTTTTGCATGAAAAATAGCCTATTGTATGCCATACTTTTAGCTTTAACTATATCCTTTAACTTTATACCAAGAGTAGATGTCATTTACAAATACAATCCTTTTGATTATATATCTTACTACAGACTATCATTTTATGCTTTTATTAAAAGCATGTTGGAAGATTATATAAACTTAGTAGGCGTAAGCGAAGAAAACCAGGAGCTAAAAAAGGAGCTCGCATACTACAAAACTTTTAAAAACGATATCGCGAAATGTCAAAACGAGGCGAGGCAAGTTTACTATATATCAAACACGCTTTCTTTTATAAACCAAAGTAGCAATCCTTATATTTACATATCTAAAATTATAGGCTATGATTTATCTGGGGGGAAATCTATATTAGAGATAAAAAACAACGCTCATATAAAAGATGGAGATATCGTATCTTCCAATGGATATTTCTTAGGTGTAGTTTACAAAAGCACATCCGGAATGGCTTATGTAATGAGCGTTTACAATAAACATTTTAATACGATAGTGTATGATTACAGAACGGGAGATACATATATTTATAAGGGTGGATATCCTCTGGGGGATATCATAAATGCAAATTCCAACGATGATATAAAAGTTGGTGATCTTATTTACTTTAGAAGTCTCAAAAACCAAGAAGTGCCTTATCTTTTACTTGGGAAAATTGAGAGTATCACGCCTACTAAAAATCTATTTTTTTACAAAGTAAAAGTAAGACCTTATGCTAATCCTAACATATACGACTTTGTGGTGGTGATAGGAAATGTTGAATAAAAAAGATATACCTTGGTTTTTTGGACTCTTCTGTTTGGAGTTTTTCTTACTTCAAGGAAATTCTATCTATCCTTTTCCAGAAATATTTTTAGCGTTTTTATTCTTAAAAGCCAAAGACAAATATATAATACCAATATCTTTTTTTATAGGACTTTTGATGGATTTAAGCACCAACTCTCTTGGGGTATTTAGTTTTACTTATACATTTTTTAGTATATTACTAAAGGTTTTATTAGATTACACGATGGAGCTTGATTATTTTAAATTCGTAATCTTCATAATATATGATGTTCTTATAAAATTCACAAATCTTTTTATATTATATATAAAGTATGCTTATGTGGATTTTGATATTGTGAAGATGGGTGTTGCTGTTGTTGTGGATTTTTTATCCTTCTTGGTATTAAGCATGTTTCATAGATAATGAGAAGAAATTATATAGTTTTTGGGCTTTTAATAATATTTGCATATGTGCTTGTGGCGGTAAGGCTTTTTTATCTTCAAGGTATAAAAGGAAAAAAGTATTACGAAGAGTCTAAACAAAATTATACTAGAGTCCAAATTTTATATCCTCCAAGGGGTAGCATAGAAGATGCAGAGGGCGTGAAATTAGCTTACGATGTGCCAACTTATGATTTGTACATAGACCCGCAACAGATTTCAGAAAACAAAACTCTTGGCAAAGAAATTCATGAATTTAAAGAACTGTTTCACATAGATATTTCAAACATTATAAGAGTCAACAAAGGTTCTATAACGCCTGTGAAGATAATGGATAATTTAAACCAAGAACAGCTGGAATTATTTTATACAAACTCTTATGAATTCCCAGGTATATTTGTGGGTATAGTGCCAAAGCGCGTTTATCCTTTTGGATCTGCTTACTCTCATATAATAGGCTATGTGGGGCTTCCAAATGCAAAAGAGTTAAAAAAATATCACATAGGGCCTCAAAGTCTTGTGGGGAAGGCAGGGATTGAAAAGCGCTTCAACAAATATCTCATTGGTACATTAGGTTACAAAAAAATTATGGTGAATGCTCTTGGAAAAGAACTTTATACAATAGAGAAGAAATCTCCTGTGCAAGGAGACACGGTAATTCTTACTATAAATTCTAAGATTCAAGATATAGTGCATAAGATATTTTTAGATTCTGGTCAAAAAGTGGGAGCTGTGATAGTGATGAATGCTCACAATGGGGAGATATTGGCTTTAGATAGTTTTCCAGAATACAATCCAAATGATGTTTATAAAAACTGGAATAAACTTATAAGTGATCCTTTAAAACCTTTTTTAAATAGAGCCACGGAGGCTATATACCCACCAGGTTCTGTGTTCAAAATACCCATAGCTATAGCTGCGTTAAAATATGGAGCTATAACCCCAGGCGCAGGACTTGATTGCTCTGGTTATCTAAAGGTAGGAAATCACATATTTTATAACTGGATTAGATACGATACCGGTTATCAAACGATAGATCAGGCTATTCAAAACTCCTGCGATACTTTTTTTTATCAGCTTGGATTGAAACTAGGTCAGCGTAGGATATACGACATAGAAAAAGATTTTGGATATGGGCACGGCATACCTTTTGAGCTTTATAACTCCAATGGATTTTTGCCTACTAAAAGCTGGAAACTAAGAAAATTTCACCAACCTTGGTATGATGGGGATACCGTTAATATGAGTATAGGTCAAGGGTATGTTTTGGTAACGCTTCTTCAACAAGTAGTGATGATGGAAGGTATTGCCAACAACGGCATTATATATCAGCCTACGCTTTTAAAAGAGATAAAAACGGCTGATGGTAAAATTATATTTAACAATCATAGGAAAGTATATAAGTATGTAGATGCCCCTTTGGAAGATTATACTATTGTTAAAAAAGGGTTAAGAGAAGTGGTGTTGAAGGGAACTGGTACAAATGCTATATCTTCTATAGTGGATATAGCCGGTAAAACTGGTACTGCGCAGGTGGTGTTTGGAAAACACGTAGGATCAAATAGCCCTTGGAAATATCAACCAGAGGCATGGTTTGTGGGATTCGCCCCTTATAGAGATCCAAAATACGTGGTAGGTGTGATAGTAGAACACGGTATCGAGGGAAACCTCACCGCCGCCCCCATAGTAAAAAGAATATTAGAACAAATTTACATTCAAGGAATAAACAGAGAGATAAATTAATTTGTATGTTATAATGAATTTATGGGGAAATTAGCGTTAATTTTTTGTGGTATTGTTTGGCTTTTAATAGCGTCCTGTGAAAGACCTCCAAATACATCTTTAAATGCCAAACCTTACGATTTCGTTTTGACAGATAACGATAAATTGCTTTCTTTGGAAAATGAAGAAAAAAAATATAAAGTAATTTTACTTTATTTTGGATACACACATTGTCCTGATGTATGCCCTACAGTTTTGCACAAGCTATCTGATATGTATAATTTATTGGGGTCTTATCAAAAGAATGTAAAGGTAATATTTATAACGCTCGATCCTAAAAGAGATACCCCTGCGATTGTGAGCGAATATGTTAAATTTTTCAATAAAGATTTCACTGGATTATCTGGGAGTGAAAATGCGATAAAAAAAACGGCAAAGGCTTATGGTGTGGTTTATAAGGTCGTCCCTTCAAAATCTGAAGGATACTTAATAGATCATTCGGACAATATATATGTTATTTATAATAAAAGCCTAAAAACGGTGTTTTTTGACAAAGATCAAGGTCCATATTATATGGCCTCTTATATAAAAGAACTTCTTCAAAATGCCCACTAAAATACTTGCAATTTTTGCCGATATTATTTATATTAATTAGTGGAGGTATGTATAATGAGTTATATGGATATAGCAAATATAGCTACAGATATGAGCCAAGTTAATAATATAAACAAAGAGCAAATATGGGGCTTAAAGTCTATGATGGACAACCAATCCAATGTAGTGCAGCAGCTTTTAGGAGAAGTAAATAATAATCTGACTCAAACAACCAGTAATATTTTTGTAGGAAAGCAGTTAGGAGAATTAAATAATAATCCACCCCAAACGGGCAACAATATAAATGTAAAAGCATGAAGGTTCTCATAGTAGAGGATAACATAGATTTAGCTTTGTCTATAAAGGATGTTATAAGAAGCAAAGGATGGCTTGCAGATTTTGTATCAAACTTTGAAGATGCAAAGTACGCCACGAAAGACCCCTCTTATGATATAGTGATATTGGATCTCATGCTTGGCCCTAAAAATGGTATAGAGCTTTTAAAAAGCGTTAGGGAAGAACATTTAAGAACTCCATTTTTGATACTTACAGCAAAAGATGCTATAAATGATAAAGTAAATGCTTTTAGCATAGGGGCAGATGACTATCTTTCAAAACCTTTTGACATGAAAGAGCTTCTTGCTAGAATAGAGGCGATTGTAAGGCGTACAAGACAAAACAATACCACGGAGTTAATTTGCAAAAGGCTTACACTTGATACATCGAATTTCACCATCCAGATAGGTGGCAAGGTAATTCCTGCTACAAAAAAGCAGTTTCTCATATTGGAAAAACTCATATCAAACGCTGGTAGGGTAGTAACCGTGGATCAGCTTCTTAGCTACGCTTGGGGCATGGATGAAGAACCTTCTTCTTTTTCTTTGAGATCTCACATAAGAACTATTAGAAAGCTCATTGAAGGTTCCGGATGTTATATTAAAACCGTTTACGGTATTGGTTATGCCATAGAGCCTTTGGATGTAAAGGATATAAAAACGCAAGAAAAAGAGCAGTCTTGGGATTAGAACAAAAAAAAGAAAACACCTTAGCTTATCTTACGGTTGTATATAGTCTTGTGATATTTGCAATAGTTTTTATCTTCTCCATATCCTCGTATTTGGCTTTTAGTATACTGGTTGATAACTTTGTGGCCTCGGACTTAAGGCAAGAGCTTTCTTACATAAGTATGCAAAAAATTACCCCGAATGCCAAATGGCTTACTTTTAGTGATGAGTCTATAGTGGTATTAGATACATCTGGCAATATAATAACAATTTCTAAAAACTTTCCCACATTCAGGTTTGGCGAGTTTAAACAGGGGCTTCACCTTTCTTATATAAACGGTAAAAAAATTATGTATATAGAATCTATTCTTTCAAACAGAGATACTGTAATAGTGGCAAGAAACATGACTAAGTTTGAATCCATAAAGCAAAAGCTTTTAAACAGCTTTATACTGGCTTTAGTGATACTTTCTGTTATCATAGCTTTTACAGGATTTTTTATAGCGAAGATGATAACCAATAGTTTTATAAATTTTATGGAACGAGTTTACACAATGGCGCTTAACTTTTCTCATGAAGTAAAAACTCCGCTCACCATTATATCAACAAATTTGTCTTTATTAGAGATATCTCCGGATAAAGTTTATATAGAACGAATATCAAAAGCCTTAAAACAGTTAAACAATATATTAAACAAGGTTGTTTTTATAGCAAAAGCGGATGAAAACGCTATGGCGAACAAACAGCATTTTATAATAGAGGATGTGATTATAAAAACATTGGAAGAATTAGAGCCTATGATAGAGCAAAAAAATTTAGAGATAAAGCTTGATATGGAACCGGTCGAAGTTTTTTCTTCTTGGGAGCTTTACGAGGCTATCTAATATATTAGAAAATGCAGTAAAATATACCCCAGCTGGATACATAAAAATATCTGTAAAATCAGACAACAAATATGTATTTATAAGCATAAAAGATAGTGGTATTGGTATTCCAAGAGAGAGATTAAAAGATATTACAAAAGAATTTGAAAGGGTGGATTATACTAAGCCAGGGTTTGGATTAGGGCTTTTCATAGTATCAA
Organism: uncultured Aquificaceae bacterium; assembly: GCA_964509905.1. GTDB lineage: Bacteria > Aquificota > Aquificia > Aquificales > Aquificaceae > Hydrogenobaculum. The sequence continues at coordinate 5,419 of CAZDZN010000020.1, read as the reverse complement.
AGTCTTTATCTATTTTAAAAGGCAAGATGGGAATAATATCTTATGAAGATAAAGGTACTACGGTAAATATAAAAATACCCCTTTAAGAGAATTTTTCTTTGTATATACCCGAAGTTGTGATGAGTGTTGTAAATATAATAGGACCCAAAAACATACCCAAAAAGCCCATGCTAAAAAGCCCACCTAAAACAGAAAGCGATAAGATTATATAAGGTATGTGAGCACCTTTTTTCATCAGAAGAGGTCTTATGAAATTGTCTGTACCGATGATAAATACAAGTGAATATACAAAAGAACCAAGAGCGTACAAAAAGCCGTACTCATACCATATGTAAAACCCGTAAGGTACCCATATAACGGCAGTTCCAAGAGGAGGGATAAAAGAGGAAAGAAATGTCATGAAAGCCAAAACCAGGCTGTAATTTGGGCTAAGATAATAATACATAAAAAACCCAAAAAATGCCTGAATAAGGGCTGTGCCTACAAACCCATAAACCACCCCTATTATCGTTGAATATACGGTTTTTAGTATCGCATAAAAATCTTTCTCGTTTATAGGTGTTATATCTTTTATAAAATCTATAAATTTATCCCAATCTCTTAAAAGAAAAAATGTAGACATTAAAAATATAAGTGTTTTAAATATTACAGAGCCCACGAATACTACCATGGTTTTTAATTGATCTCCTAAAAACGATGCCATGTAACTAAGAGCTGAATTTATACCTTGATTTATGGCAGGCGCATTTAGATGTAAAAATCTTAAAAACTTGTAGTAGGTAATGTGTTTCCCTATGATGGGTAGTTTTTTTGACATAAGATATATCTTGTTTTGGTCAAGGCTCATCACAAAAGCACTTGCGTTTTGAATAAGATACATCCCTTGCTGAATAACTATTACACCAAAGACGGAAAACGGGATTATGATAATAAGTAGTATAAGTACTGTGATGATAAAAGAGCTTAAGTTTTCAGATTTTAAAATATTAGACAGCTTGTTATGTGCCGGATAAAATACGATGGTGGCTATAATAGACCAAGTGAGAGCTGTAAAAAAAGGTCTTAGCGTATAAAGAGACAATAGTATAAGAAATATCAAAAATATTAAAAATCCTATATTAAAGACTTTGTCTTTTTTCATAGTTTGCAATGTTTTTAATGCGAGCTTTTAACTCTTTTATACCTAGTCCTTCTCTGGAAGATGTTTTTATAATATCCTTATTAAAAGCCTTTAAACGATTCAGTGTAAAGTTTAGTTCTTTTTGATTTGGCTTGTCTATCTTTGTAAGTATTATGGTAATATCTAAGCTTTTAGCATAAAGATAATCGATAAGCATAGTATCAAGCTCTGTGGGGCCAACCAACGCATCCACAAGGGCGAATACTCTTAAGATATTCTCTTTATAATTTTCTACAAACTCATTTACAATCTTAGCCCAAGACTCCCTTTCTTGCTTTGATTTTTTAGCATAACCATACCCAGGACTATCCACAAGATATATATTTTCAAAAGTGTAAAAATTAAGCGTTGCAGTGAGTCCTGGATCTTTGCTCACTCTGGCGATTTTACTATTAAATACAGCATTAATCAGAGAAGATTTGCCTACATTTGAGCGTCCTGTAAGAAGTATGTAAGGCTTATCTGTTGGGAAATCTTTTACATAAGAACCTTTAAAACTCATAGCCCTAATATTTCGTTTACACTGTCCATATTTTTCTTAGCTATATCATTGGCTTTTAGAGTTCCTTCGTTTAGAACATCCTTTGCAAAGGATTTGTCTATTGTAAGTCTTTTCTCTCTTATAGGGGCTAAAAATGCATTTAAATTTTTGGTAAGTATTTTTTTGCACTCTACACATCCCAATTTTCCGCTTTTACAATCAGACTCTATATTATAAATATCTGTTTCATTGGTGAAAATCTTGTGATAGCTAAATACGTTGCAGATTTCAGGATGCCCAGGGTCGTTTCTGCGTAGCTTTTGAGGGTCTGTAAACATCTTAGAGATTTTAAGAGCAGTTTGTTCTTCGGTTTCGTCTATTAGTATTACATTGTTGTAGGATTTACTCATCTTTCTTCCATCTGTCCCAAGAAGTTTTGATGTTTGTGTAAGGAGAGCCTTTGGTTCTTTGAAGAACTCTTTGTATAGATAGTTAAACCTTCTGGCGATTTCTCTTGTAATCTCTACATGAGGAAGTTGGTCTTCTCCTACTGGTACACCATCAGCGTTATAAATGAGTATATCGGAAGCCATCAACACCGGATATCCAAAAAATCCAAATGTGTCTATCTCGTAAAAATCTCTTTTGGATACGTTTAAATCTCCAAGCTTCTCCTTATCTATAGCCCCTTCTATAAGAGCTTTTATAAAAGCCTCAGACATGGCATCTAAAAGGATATTTTTAAACTCATCTTCGTTTTCTATGTTTACCGAGATGTTTTTTACTATTAAATCTAAGAGTGACGAAATTCTCTCTATGTATTCTTTTTCTACATGGGCGATTTTTAGAAGGTTATACTTGGTATCTTTGTAAGTGGGATTTAGCTCAAGCCAGCTTTTGGGGGTTATCATACCAAGTATAAGAGCAAGCTCCGCATGATATTTTACATGTGATTGGATAAATAGTATAGATTTTTTGGGGTCAAGACCCATGGCTATCCAATCTATTACCATCTCTAATGTATTTTCTTTTATATGCTCTATGTTCTTATAAGATGTGGTAAGAGCATGCCAATCCGCTACAAAAAAAAGCGTCTCGTGGGATTTTTGAAGCTCCGCCCAGTTTTTTATAGCCCCGAAATAATGACCTATATGAAGTTTGCCTGTGGGTCTCATTCCGCTTACTATCCTCATATGCCAAACCCGCCTAAAAGTAGTTTATAGCTTATAGCGATAAAAGGATATATGATTTTTCCTATAATACCTGTAAAAATAAGCAATGTAAGTATCAAAAATCCGTAAGGTTCAAATTTGTAAAACTCTTCCCAATATTTTACCGAGAAAAAACTCATTAGGATTCTACTTCCATCGAGCGGTGGTATCGGCAAGAGGTTGAAAAACGCCAAAACCAAGTTTATAATAACCAGCTCTCTTGAAAACCATAAAAGAGGATCTACTACGGTAGCAAAAAACAAAGGATTTATATCAGAAGCTATGGTGCTCTCAAGTATCCTAAACAAAATAGCCCCTGATATGGCCATACCTATGTTTGCCAGCGCTCCTGCGGAAGAGACCAAAAGCATACCTATTCTTAAGTCTTTGAATCTATAAGGATTGATAGGTACCGGCTTTGCCCACCCAAATAAAATAGGAGAACCAACCAGCATCAAAAGCCCGGGTAGTATGATAGTACCAAGCAAATCTATATGAGGAATGGGGTTTATCGTTAGTCTTCCGGCTTCTTTGGCAGATTTATCTCCCATTGCATAAGCGGCTGCCCCGTGGGCTATCTCGTGGAAAATCACCGCCATCATAAGAGCTGGTATAGTCACTATAATTTGTTCAAAGTTCATTACTTTATTATATCAGATTGCCTATAAATAATTCTTTGACAATTAGGGCACAAAAACGTATATATGTTGTCTTGGATAAGTTTATTGTAATAATCCAGTGGCAACACCGTCCCGCAGTACGAACAAGCTCTATTGTCAATGGGCACAAAGACAGGCACCACCCTTTTTTTCATGTCTTCATAGAAAGATAAAAGTTTTCTATCCAAACGCTCTTTATACTCTTTTATATCGTTTTGTGCTTTTGATATAGATAATTCTATACTTTCTAAATCCTCTTTTAAATTATCAAACTCCTCCAATACGCTTTTTCTTTTTAGTTCCAATTCTTTTAGTTCTTTTGAGTTTTCAAAGCTGATGAGAAGTGTGCTCGCTTGCTTTAGCATGTTTTTTGTATTTATAATAGCATTTTCGGTTTTGGATTTCTCCCTTAATATGTTTTTGTACTGCTCTTTGCTTTTGACAGATTTTAAGGAAGATTCTATCTTTTTAATCATTTTTTGATAATCTTCTATCTTTTTCATAAGAGTTTCTATATACTCTTTTGTTTGGTGCTTTTTAGAGAGTATGTCTTCTATCGTATCGCTTATGTGTTTTAGCTTTTGCTCTTCTTGGGATATCTCTTTTAGTATCTTTTCTTTTTCTTTTAAAAGCTTAAAAACTCTTTCTTCTTTTTCCTGAAGCCTTAACAATTTTATAAGGTCGTCTTTATCCATAAGTTTAAACCAATATTATACCACGAGATATTCTTGGTGTTTAAAACCATTTTATATCAAAAGCCATATACGAAATCCTTATAAATGCTATAATTATATATTATCTTTTTGAAGGAGGCTTTTTATGTATTATGTGGCTAAGGTTATAAATGATGAGTGCAGTAAATACAACTGCAAGCAGTGTACCCTTTTTTGCCCAGAACCAAACACGCTTATGTACAGCGACGAAGAGCATCACGCTTATGTGATAACCAATAGATGCAAAGGTTGTGCTCTTTGCGTGTATGTATGCTCTGACATGTTAAAAAGAAACGCCATAAAGATGGTGATGGCGGAAGCCCACGAGGAAGTAGCTTAGAGAGTTTTTATGGGCTTTTCAAAAGAACAAATCGAGTTTTTGTCAAACGTTTTAGAGCAAGAGCTCACGGAGGAAAACGCCCTTGATATCATAAATCAAAAAGGATACAAGCTATACGAATGTAAATCCTGCGGTAAGCTCATCCTTCACGACAATTACGAGTTTTGGAATATCTCTGATTGCTGTGATGATAACTCCAAGATAACAGAGGATGGGTCTTTGATGTGTGAGGTGTGCTATTCTAAATCCGTAGAAAACATGATGAGTTGGTTAAATAGAAGACCTTCTTGGGCTCACGAGGTAAAGTTTAACATAAGAGGAGACAGCTGATGGCAAAAGTAGCGGTACTTTTAGCTCCTGGTTTTGAAGAGATAGAAGCCATAGCTCCCATAGACATTTTAAGAAGAGGCGGAGTAGAAGTACTCATAGTGGGAGTGAAAGGTGAGGTTATACCAAGCGCAAGGAATGTAAAAGTAAAAACAGATGTTACGATAGATAAGCTAAGCGACATAGATTCTCTCGATATGGTTATAATCCCGGGAGGCCTTACGGGAGTTGACAATCTCAAAAAGACCCCGGAGGTTAAAAATCTTATAGAGTCTATGCATCAAAAGAAGAAGTACGTGAGCGCTATATGTGCAGGACCCCTTGTGTTAAAAGAAGCTGGCGTAGTGAGTGGTAAAAAAGTAACCTCTCATCCATCGGTGAGTGTGGAGTTTGACCCAAGCCTTTACAAAGAAGATATAGTGGTGGAAGATGAAAATATCACCACCAGCAGAGGTCCAGCCACCGCCATGATGTTTGGTTTTAGGCTTTTAGAAAAATTAACTTCAAA
>CAZDZN010000019.1:0-22945 GCA_964509905.1 uncultured Aquificaceae bacterium | reverse complement strand
GGAATAGTGTTGGTTATAATCTCTTTAAAAGATATGTTAGTTTTTCCATAAACTGTGCTATGCATGTGATACAGGCTTTTATGTTTTGTGATTTTGAAAAGATGCTTTACTTTTACAGAGGCTCTATCACATACTCTATTAAAGTCATCTCGCATCACATCTGTTATCATGAGATTTTCTGACTTGTCTTTTTGGCTTTTCCTAAGGGCTAAAAATTTTTTGGATGTACCCTTGATGGGTTTTGAAATAAGGATGTTTTTGGCTTTTCTTATAAAAAGCTCCATAGACCCAGAGATAATAAAAAAATCTTCTATTTGTAAGAAAAACCCAAAATTTACGGGTTGAAATTTGTAAAATGCCTTAAAAATGTTTATAGGGGATAAGTCGGTTTTAAAAACAAACCTCATCGCCAAATTTGTCTGATATACATCCCCTTTTTCAATGTGCTCTTTTAATTTTATTACATTTTTTACATACCCTTCATAGGAAGGCTTTATCTCTAAGAGCCTAAAACGAGGCTTTTTTAAACCATTTAAATTGATTTTTCTAAAGGATTTTATGCTCACACATATTATATCAAATTCTTTTGAATAGGGAACGATTATAAATTTATACATGTTATCCGTAGGTATATCTTCTATACACTTGTGAAAAGCTACATCTTCTATCAAACATTCGTATAAAGTGTGTTTTGATTTTCCCAAAAACCCGCCCGCTGTTATGAGTTGTCTTTTTCTATCCATAGATTTAGTTCTTGCTCTACATCTTTTAATATTTTAAACTGATTTCCTTCAATGGATTTCACCGGCATTGCCCCTATCAAAGAATTTAGTATAAAACATCCTTCAAACTCTCTTATGTGTTTTGATTTTATAAACTCCTCGTTTACTTTTATCTTTTCTTTTAAAAGCCCTAAAACCACTCCATTTAAAAGTCCGGATTTTAAATGTGGTGTATAAAACTCTCCCTTTTTGTAAAATAAGATGTTTGAGCTTGAACACTCTTGTATAAAACCTTCTTCACTTAAAAATATCCCGTCAAAAAATCCCTTGCTTAGCGCCTCTTGTTTTGCCAATACATTTCTAAGATAGTTTGTGGTCTTATGATAAATAGTTTTATCGGAGCTATGCCTCTTTGTAGAGCTTATACATAAACTTATATCTCTGATTGGTCTTTTGAAAGACCTTTTTAAAATTTTTATATCGTATCTTGAAGGATTCTTATAAAATGGCTCTTCACCTTTTAAAATAAGCATTATCTTATAAGCTCGTTTTTGGCTTTTATCTAAAAAAGCATTTTTTATAAATTCTATATCTATATAAATTTCAAAAAGCTCATAAGAGGACTTTCTCAGCCTATCCAAATGTCTCATAAAATGCTTTGTAATTCCATTGTATATGAAAGTCTCAAAAAGCCCAGATCCATAATATAGGGTTTTATTCTCCATACCAAATATTATAAATAAAAGCTTCGCATTTGGCATAACATACACTGGCTTTAAAGATTATGTTTTAACGTATGCTGGAATTTTTATACATATGCTTGTTTTTTGCTTTTAGAAAAAAACATCTATCTCTTAGCTATACGCCTTGATATATAAACGCTAAATATACCGATGAGAGCACCGGTGATAGTATCTAAGGGAAAATGTACCCCCACATAAGAGCGTTCGTACATTATCAAAAAAGCGTAAAGACAAAACAAAACTCTCACGACGAGCTTTTCCTCGTAAGCCCCTACGCACGAGATTACGAAAGCCATCGCGCTATCCCCAGAGGGAAAAGAATGCTCGTAAAGTTTGTATAAAAGGTGCACGTGTTTTAAAAGGCTTGCGGGACGGGGTTGGTCAAACGCATTTTTCAATACCACCACAAGGGCGGTCTCTATGATAAGGCTTGAAAGAAAAACCCTAAGCTTGTATCTTCTAAAAGTGTATATATAAGCTAAAAAAGGAAGTAAAACCCATCCAGAGCCCAAAGATGCATAGGTGTAAAAAAATACATCAAAAAGCTTGTCATGATGATGGTTTATAAAATCAAATAGTATTACATTTTCTTTAAAAAGCTCAAAAACCATTTAAGATAAATGCTTTATTTGGTTTAAATATCCAAGAGCGAAGTCTTTACCACTCATCTTTTTACCTTTTGGTGAAAGTATCTCTAAAATCTCCAAGGGTTTATCCCCAGTGCCCACATAGAGCTTACTATCTTTGTAAAAAAGCTCTCCGGGTTTTAATCCAAAATCTTCCTCTGTTTGTCTTGTTTTAAAGATTTTAAGATTATAAGAGCCGTAAACTCCGTAGGCGTTTGGATAAAGTCCCCTTATCTTGTTGTGGATACTAAAAGCGCTGGACTTAAAACAGATTTTTAGCTCTTCTTTCAAAATGGGCATAGCATAGGTGGCTTTCTCGTGCTCTTGGGGGATTGGGGTGATTTTACCAGATACCCAATCTAAAAGTGTTTGCTTTAAGAGTTTTGCCCCAGACATGGAGAGCTTATAAGACAAACTCTCGTAGTTATCCTCTTCTTCTATGGGTATTTTTTCCAAAGCAAGTATGTCTCCTTCGTCCATCTTAGAAGACATGAGTATGATGGTGTTGCCGGTTTTTGTGTCCCCTTGGGTTAGGGCACGCTGTATGGGAGCTGCTCCTCTGTGATAGGGTAGTATAGACCCATGCAGGTTTAAAGATTTGTATTTGGGTATTTCTAATATGGATTTTGGTATAATCTGTCCATAAGAGACCACTACCATGATATCTGGGGATATCTTCATGATCTCCTCTTTTATCTGAGATATTTTTTCAGGTTGGGATACGTTTAAGGAAAGCTCTAAGGCTTTTTGCTTTACCGGGGGTGGTGTAAGCTTTTGCCCTCTGCCCGCTGGTCTATCCGGTTGGGTGATTACAAGGGCTATCTCAAAATCCTTGGATAACTCTTCCAAAGAAGGCACTGCAAAATTAGACGTCCCGCAAAATACTAATTTCATAGAAATCTCCACCAGAATATCATTTTCATGGACTTTTCCACCTTTTGTAGATATCGTGATCTATCCTCAACACGTCAAAGGCTTTTCCCACCACAAAATCCACCAATTCATTTATAGTTTTTGGCTTATGATAAAAACCAGGGCTTGCACTCATAACAATGGCTCCGGCTTTTGTGAGTTTTTCCATATTTTGAATGTGTATGAGGTTAAAAGGCATCTCCCGAATTACCATCACAAGGGGCACCCTCTCTTTAAGGGCGGTGTCGCAAACTCTGTGTATGAGATTTTGAGCTATGCCGTTTGCCACAGAGCCCATCGTCCCCATAGAGCAAGGTATCACCAAAACCCCTTTGAATTTACACAAAAAAGATCCGCTGGATATAGACCCTGCAAAATCATCTTGGTGATATATCTTAGCGTGTTCTTTAAAATAATCTTCGGTTATCCCGGTTTCGTAATTAAGCACATACTTGGCAGTTTTTGAAAGTACCATGTGGAGTTCATACTTTTCTTTTAAAAGCTCAAAAGCCCTCACTCCGTATATGCTTCCGCTGGCTCCGGTTATCAGGATAGCTATTTTTTCCATATGCTTGATATGTGTTCCATGCAAAGGTTTATAACCTCTTCTTTGCTCATGCAAGTGGTATCTATCTTTATAGCGTCGGGCGCTGGCATAAAAGGATATTTTTCTCTGGTTTTATCCCTCTCATCTCTTTTTAAAATCCCTTCCAATATACTATCGTAATCCCCACCTTCTTGTAAAAATCTTCTAAGGGCTCTCTCTTTTGGGTCCGCGTCTATAAAAAACTTTATGTCCGCATCTTTAAATATGTGAGTACCCGCATCCCTTCCTTCTACCACTCCGTCGGTTTTTACCAAAGAGCGTTGAAACTCTATCACGCGTTCTCTTAACTCTGGGTCTGCAGCGGCTTTGGAAGCTGCTGCCCCTATCTCTTCCTTTTGAAGTTCGTCGGTGATGTCTTTTTGCTCAAAATACACTAAGGTTTTTCCTATTAAAAGCTCGAAAACCAAATTAGCATTTGAAAGTTGCTCAAAAAAATCCAAGTTTTTGGCTTTTAGAAAACCTATGACTCTATACACAAGACCGGTATTGAAATATACAAAAGAAAGCCTTTTAGAAATCTCTTTTGCCACGCTGGATTTTCCGGAAGAAGCCGGTCCGTCTATTGTTATCACTCTCACGTAAATATTATATAGGATTTTTAAAGTGGTATAATGCTAATATGAGTATTTTATTTTCCGTTTGTCCTCACGATAGTGCTAAGGGTTTAGACTTTTGGTATAAATTTAAAAAAGATTTGGAGGGCGGACTTGGAGAAGAGGTGAAGTTTGAGCCACTAAGCTCTTTTGAAGAGGAGATACAAAAGCTAAACTTCACGACATATGACCTTTATTATGCTGGTTTTAACGCCACATTAGAACTATACAAAAAACACTACAAACCGATAGCCAAGATAAAAGGTCAAAAAGATGAATTTTTCCTTATAGGAAAAGATGAAGATATATTTAAAAAATCCCACACAAGATTCGCATCTATCAAAGAGACCTTAATAGGCTATGAGTCCATTATTTTTAATTTTGAAGATATAGACATCGTTTATGCCAACAATTTTGAAGAGGTGTTTAACTTAGTAAAAGAAGACAAAGCTGATATTGGTTTTATGTACAGTGAAACTTGGGAAGGATTGGATGAAGAGCAAAAAAAAGCATAAAAATCTTAAAAAAAATAAACTACAATTTAAACCATACGTTTATGGCTCATCCGAGGGTGTATGAGAAGTTAAAACCTGTGCTTTTGTCTTTTGATTTTTTAGAAGAAGCAAAAGAAGAAGACATAAAAGGTTTTATAAAGCTAAAAGAAGACTACGAGTTAGTCATGAAAAGATTAGAGGAGCACGAAATAACAAAGCATATTATAAACTCAAAAAATATTGGTATAGTCATATATCAGGATAAGATATCGTTTGTAAACGAATATGCAAAAAATCTTTTGGGATATACAGATGAAGAGTTATCAAAAATGCATATAAGTGATTTGGTAACAGATGAATATAAGGAAGTAGTAAAAACTATCGCTGCAAGGAGGTTCAAAGGTGAGGCATTTAATACATCTTATTTAGAGTTAAAAGCTATAACCAAAAGCAAAAAAACTATGACTGTTTATGTGTTTTCATCTACAATTGCATTTAAAGGTGAGCCCTCAGGTTTTGTAGTATTTTTTGATATTACAAAGCGAAAACGCTTTGAAAATATGTACGCCATTTTAAGAGAGGTAAATCAAGCTATCACATCATCAGCTTTTGAAGAAGAACTTTTCAATAGAATATCAAAAACCCTTATAGATAAGTTTAGCCTAAAACTTGTGTGGATAGGAGAAGTCTATGAAAAATCAGATTATTTTAAGATACCTTATAAGTTTGGCGATAGCATAGAATCTCTTAGTAAAGTAAAGGTTTCATACAAAGAAAATCTTAAAGAAGGACTCGGACCTTCTGGAAGGGCAGTAAGAGAAGATAGAATCATTATTGAACCAAATACCCAAGAAGATCCAAATTTTACTCCATGGAAAGATGTTGCAAAAGAATATGGTTTGATGTCTTTGGCTTCTATACCCATAAAAGTAGAAGGTAAGCCAAAATATGTAATGGCTATGTATTCAGGAGAACCAGAATTTTTTAATGAAGATGTAATAGATGTATTAAAAGAGATAAAATCAGACATAGAATTTGCTCTAAAAAGAATGACAGAAACAAGAGAAAGTATTATCATTAAAAAAGCGATAGAATCTTCGCCTTCTTGGATGCTCGTCACCGATGAGAATTTTAAGATAGTATATGTAAACGATGCGGTATCAAACATATCTTTGTATGAAAAAGAAGAGTTGATAGGGAAAAATCCTAATATATTTAAATCCGGTATTCAACCAGATGAGTTTTACAAGGAGTTTTATAAAGAGATTTTGAAGGGCGAATCTTTTTACGCTGTGTTTGTAAACAAAAAGAAAAACGGCGAATTGTTTTATTTGAATACCGCTATTTACCCTTTGGAGATAGCTCCTGGTGTTAAAAGATATGTAGCCATAGGAAAAGATATCACAAAAGAAACAGAGCTCACAAACAAAGTTGTAAAGTTAAAGAACTACGATGTTTTGACAGGGCTTTTAAATTTAGAAGGTTTTACCAGCGAAGTGTCTTTCCATTTAAAAGAAGGTAATATATCTTTTTTGGCTCTCGTGGATATATGGAGTTTTACAAACATAAATAAAATCTATGGCATAGAGATAGGGGACAAGGTATTAAAAGAAATATCAAATAGGTTAAAACGAGATTGCGAAGGTGCCATATTATCAAGGATATCCTCAGACGAGTTTGGTATATTTAGAACTGGATTTAAAGATGAGAGCGAGATGCTTTTATACAGCACCAAGATGAAAGATATATTTTCAAAACCCATAACATTAGATGATAAAGAGATATACATTTCCTTTGATATCGGATTATCCTTTTATCCAAAGGATGGGGATAATTTCAAAGCCCTTTACGAAAACGCTTCTATATCTCTAAGATATGCAAAACAAAGAGGAGAAAATACAATTATTTATTTCAATCAAGACATTGAAAAACAAGTAGAACATATAAACTTCATCCAAGAACTTATTGAAAAAGCTTTAAAAGATAATCTTTTTGTCTTATACTATCAGCCGTTTTTTGATATTAAAAACCTAAAAATAGCTGGTTTTGAAGCCCTCATTAGAATAAAAGATGAAGACGGCACTATTTATACGCCAAATATTTTTATAGATTTCTTAGAAAGAAGCAAACATATATTTGATTTTGAAAAATGGCTCTTAGATAAAATATCTCAAAAATCAACAGAGTGGAAATTGCCTATTTCTTTTAATATATCAGCCAGGAGTTTTAGTAATGACGAACACATAGAAAAAGTAGCATCTTTAAATGTAGATGCCATAATGGAGATAACAGAGCGCATATTGTTAGAAAATCCAGAAAAAGTAAAACATATATTAGAACACATAAAAGAAGAAAGTGCTCTTAAGATTGCCATAGACGATTTTGGCACAGAATACTCATCTTTAAAATACATAAAAAACCTTCCCATAGACGAGATAAAGATAGATATATCTTTTGTGAGGAGCATGATGCAAAATAAAAAAGACATGGCTCTGGTAAAAGCTATCATAAACCTATCAAAAGACTTGGGCTTTAAAACCTTAGCAGAAGGTGTAGAAACTCAAGGCCAGCTCCAAGCCCTAAAAGATATGGGGTGCGATTATGTTCAAGGGTTTTTGCTTGGAAAACCTATGCCAGAAGAAGAGGCGAAGAAGTTGATAACATAAGTATCTGGCTTTTAATAGTGTTATAATAGTTTTATGGATACGAAAGATGTAAAAGAGCTTGTTTCTTTAGCAAGGGAAAGTATAAGAACTTATTTTGAGGGGACAGAACCTGCAGTATCTGAACAGATAAAATCAAAGTTTTCAAAACCACTCGGGGTGTTTACCACACTAAACACGTACAAAGACCACGCTTTAAGGGGATGCATCGGGTTTGTAGAGGCAAGGTATCCTTTGTGGCTTGGAGTGGTGCAAACTGCAAGGCTTGCTGCTTTTAGCGATCCAAGGTTTATCCCACTATCAAAAGAAGAGTTAAAAGATATAGTGATAGAACTAAGTATTTTAAGCATCCCAAAACGCATCACCCCAGATCCAAAACATATCTGTGTGGGAAAAGATGGGCTTATAGTAAAATATGGGAATATTTCAGGGCTTTTGCTTCCTCAAGTAGCCACTGAGTACAATATGGATGCTATAACATTTTTAGAGCACACTTGTCTAAAAGCTGGGCTTCCTAAAAACTGCTATCAAAACCCCTATGTGGAAGTATATTCATTCTCTGCGGGAGTTTATAAAGAACTTAGCCCAGAAGGGGATGTAATAAAAGAAGATTCTGCTTCATGCACTTAGAAGAGTTAAAAGAAGAACAAATAGAATGCTCTAAAAAAATCATTCAACAAGATAGTTTTAAAGATTTTAATACAATAGGTGGTGTTGACCTCACATTTGTTAAAAACGATAATAAAACCCTTGGCATAGGAGCACTCATTGTCCTTGACAAAGGGAAAAACATAATCCATAAACACATATACGAAGATTATGTAAATTTTCCTTATATTCCGGGGTTTCTTAGCTATAGAGAGTTTCCTATTATAAATAATCTTATTAAAAGCTCAAAAACTCTCCCAGATATTTACATGATAGATGGAAACGGACTGCTTCATCCAAGATTTTGTGGACTCGCTTCTTATGTGGGGATAAGATTGGATATCGTGTCTTTTGGTGTGGCAAAGAGTCTTTTAATAGGGAAGATAGATGAAAATAAAAATGTAGTTTATAAGGATAAAATTTTGGCAAAGGCAGTATACCCAAAAACTTCCAAAAATCCTATTTTCGTATCCGTAGGGCATAAGATATCTTTGGAAACTTCTTTAAATATCACATATCAATTTTTAAAATATAGAATACCAGAACCCACAAGACTCGCTCATCTTACACTTCAAAAATTTAGAAAAGGGGAAGCTTTTTGATATTCAAAAACGCATTGTTTTTTTCCATAGCGGTTTTTATAAGTAGAATCCTTGGGTACATAAGAGACGCGGTATTTGCATATTATTTCGGAGTATCTTATATTTCGGATGCATTTTTTGTAGCTTGGAGACTTCCCAATACACTAAGAAGGCTTTTAGGGGAAGGGGGATTAAATGCCTCTTTCGTGCCTATCTATGGAGAGCTTTATAAAAAAGACAAAGCCCTTGCCAAAAGATTTTTCTCTTCTGTGTTTTGGTATTTGGCTTTTATAAATATAACAATAATATTATTTGTCATCTTATTTGCCCCATGTGTGATAAAGGTTGTAGCGCCAGGCCTTTCTGAAGCTAAAGCTTTTGAGAAGGCAGTTTTCTTACTTAGGTTTCTCATTATAAACCAGATGTTTTTTAGTATCAATGCACTTTTTATGGGACTTTTAAATGTACACGGAATATTTTTTAGAAGCGCTTTCACCCAAGCTATTTTTAACATGAGTATGATTTTATCTATGATTTTGCTATCAAGGTATCTTAGTGTAGGATCTGCAATGACAGGAGCACTGATGGGCGGGGTTTTACAAGTGATATTTTTATATGTAAAAGCCATAAAACTTAACCTAAATATATCGTTTTTTATAAAATATACAAAGGAGATAAAAGAATTTTTCAAAAGGCTAATTCCGGCTCTTCTTGGATTTGGGGTAGCGCAGTTATCATTTTTTGTAGATACATTTTTAGCCTCAATGCTTGGGAAAGGAGTTATATCTTATATGTATTATGCAAATAGATTGTTTCAGCTTCCTTTGGGACTTATGTCTGTAGGGCTTGCCAACGCTCTTTTATCAGCCCTTAGCATCGGGGAAGACAAAAAAGTTAGAACTTCTGAGGCTTTTGGGGTTATAAGCCTTCTCACTCTTCCGTCGTCTTTTGGGCTTTTTATATTATCAAAAGATATTATAAACACTCTTTATCATCACGGGCTTTTTAACGAAAAAGATGCCACAAACACCGCTCACGTACTTGGAATACTCTCTTTTGGCATAATATTTTTCTCCTGGCAGAAGATTTTATCCAGCACATTTTTTGCCAACAAAGACACGCTATCTCCCAGCCTTTCTACTCTTATCGGGGTCATAACAGAAGGTATAACTGGATATACATTTGCATTCATTATGGGTTTTTCTTTTTTGGGACTTGCGATAGGAACAGTGCTCTCTGGGATTAGCTCTTTGGTGTTTTTGCTTTGGCGTTCTAAGGGCGCATTTGTGGATTTTAGACTCGTGTTAAAACCATTTTTTAAAGCTTTTATAGGTTCAACTGTTATGAGTTTATTTATTTTTTATTTTAAAAGCTATACACCTCATTATTGGTTAAGAGTACTCATATTTATTCCAGCAGGGACTTTTATATATTTTATTAGCTTGGTGCTTCTAAAAGAGGAATTTGTATGGATGGGACTAAAAAAGCTTAGGAGAAAGGGTATTTGAGGTATAACGCTTAAGGAGTGTACTTATGGATATATACGGAAAGTTTATAAGACTTTTAAAAGAAAAAAATATAGAAAATTATCTCATCACCTATAGACCAAATGTGTATTATATGTCTAAGTTTAGCTCTTCAAATGCCTATGTGCTTTTCTTGGATAATAGGTTTTACTTTTTTACGGATTCTCGTTATATAGAAGGGGCTAAGGCTAAGATAAAGAATATGGAAATTATGAATATGGAAGGGCCGGCGGTGGATTTTATAGGGAAGTTTTTGGTGGATAGGAAACTTAAAAATATCTATATAGACAAATCTATCTCTTATAGTTTTTACGAAGTATTATCAAAGTATGTAAATATTAAATTTGAAAAAGATCTGGTATTCAATTTGAGGATGATAAAATCTGATGAAGAGATAGAGATTATGAAACAAGGGGTGGAAAAATCCGATAGAGTTTACAAGAGGCTTTTGGAATTTATAAAAGAGGGTATGTCTGAAAAAGATGTAAAAGATTTTATAGTATGCGAGTTTTTAAAAGAAAAAGCTCAAAAAGAGAGCTTTGATACAATTGTGGCTTACAATGAAAACTCTGCAGTGCCCCATCACGAGACTTCAAACACCGTTATAAAAAATGGAGCCGTACTTGTTGATATGGGACTTATGTGGGAGCATTACGCTACAGATTTTACCAGGACTTTTTGCATAGGCTCTCCTACGGAGGAGTTTAAAAAAGTATACAATATCGTAAAAGACGCACATCTAATTGGTATAGAAAAAGCCAGGGCTGGCATACCATTAAAAGAAGTGGATATCACCGTAAGAGAATATATTTCATCCAAAGGATACGGAGATTACTTTGTTCATTCCACAGGTCATGGGGTAGGCCTTGAAATCCATGAGGAACCAAGAGTTTATAAAAGTTCAAACGATATCATTGAAGATGGGTCTGTGTTTACGATAGAACCGGGTGTTTATCTGCCAGGGAAATTTGGGGTAAGGCTTGAAAATATTGTTTATATAAAAGATGGCAAAGCAAATATTATGTCCTCTGTGCCTTTGGATTTAGTGGTTTTATGATTTTCATTTTAAAATCTTGAAAACTAAGGTATATAATATATTTATGGGAAAAGTTTACATATACGATACTACTTTAAGAGATGGCTCACAATCGGAAGGTGTAAATTTTAGCATTGAAGATAAAATCCTTATTACAAAACACTTGGATGACTTCGGCATAGATTATATAGAAGCCGGATGGCCTGGTTCAAACCCAAAAGATACATTTTACTTTGAAAAGATAAAGCATATACCTTTAAAGTATGCAAAAGTAGTAGCTTTTGGTTCCACTAGAAAGAAAAATCTAAAAGCTCAGGATGATCCTCAAATTAAAGGGCTTTTAAAAGCAGAGACTAAAGCTATCACAATATTTGGAAAATCATGGGATTACCATGTATTGGATGCACTTAACACCACATTGGATGAAAACCTATCTATGATATACGATGCTATATCTTTTTTAAAAAAAGAAGAAAAAGAGGTGATATTTGATGCGGAGCATTTTTTTGATGGGTTTAAATCAAACAAAGACTATGCATTAAAGAGTATATCTGTGGCTTTTGAAGCAGGTGCTGATTGGGTAGTGCTTTGTGATACCAACGGAGGAACACTTCCTCTTGAAATAGAATCTATATTGGATGAAGTTTTTAAGGTTTTTAAAAATAGTAATATAGGGATCCATACCCACAACGATACTGAATGCGCTGTGGCAAACTCCCTGATAGGAGTAAAAAAAGGATGTCGCCAAATTCATGGGACTATAAACGGCATTGGAGAGCGCACAGGAAATGCGAACTTGTGTTCTATAATACCGGCTTTGACTCTTAAAATGGGATATGGTACAGTGGATGAGGAAGCTTTGAAAAAGCTAACAGATTTGGCTAAGTTTGTATCAGAGATATCAAATATCCCCCTTCCTAAAAATATGCCTTATGTGGGATCAAGTGCTTTTGCACACAAAGCGGGGGTGCACGCTTCAGCAGTTAGTAAAAAATCCGATATGTATGAGCACATAAGACCAGAAGCTGTGGGAAATATTAGAAAAATCACAATATCAGATATGGCTGGCAAAAGCAATATACTTTATAAACTAAAAGAGATAGGTCTTAGTGTGGATGAAAACTCACCAGAGATCATAAAACTTATCGAACACATAAAACACTTAGAAAAAGAAGGGTATGTGTTTGAAGCAGCGGACGCATCTTTGGAGCTTTTGCTTAAAAAATATTTTGGTATCGTAAAAGATTATTTTGAGTTGGATTTTTATAAAATAGATGTAATACATAAAGGATTTGATGAACTATCTGAAGCAAGCGTAAGGATAAAAGTAAACGATGTAATCGTTCATACCGCATCTTTGGGAAACGGCCCCGTAAACGCCTTAGACAAAGCCCTAAGAAAAGCCCTTGTGGATGTATATCCAAATTTGGAATCTTTAGAACTCATAGATTATAAAGTTAGAATCGTGAATGAAACCGAAGGGACATCCGCCAAGGTGAGGGTTTTGATAGAATCCACCGATGGGGTAAGAACTTGGGGTACGGTTGGCGTATCTCACAACGTAATAGATGCTTCTTGGAAAGCTCTTGTAGATAGCGTGAGTTTTAAGCTTTTAAAAGATGAAGAGCAAAATTTATAGAATTTTAATAAATGAGGACTAAATTTAAATTTTATTTAGTTAGGAGGTAAAACTTATGCCAAGTAATATGCGCAAAGGTGCAGATGTAGTGATTGAAACGCTTTTAAAAGAAGGCGTGGATGTGATATTCGGAATACCAGGTGGAGCGAATATGGAAATATACGACGCTTTGTATAGAATAAATAAGCTAAAACATATACTGGCAAGACACGAACAAGGAGCAGGACATATGGCAGAAGGTTATGCCAAGGCCTCTGGAAAAGTGGGTGTAGCACTGGCTACCTCAGGACCAGGAGCTACAAATCTCATTACCGCAATAGCAGATGCTTACATGGACTCAGCCCCTGTGGTATTTTTAACCGCCCAAGTACCAACGTTTTTAATAGGAAACGACGCTTTTCAAGAAGTAGATATCGTGGGCATGACAAGACCAGTAACAAAACACAACTTTCTTGTAAAAAAAGTGGAAGACTTACCACTTATGATAAGGCAGGCTTTTTATATAGCAAAAACCGGAAGACCTGGACCTGTATTGGTAGATATTCCAAAAGATATCACACAAACGATGACGGACGTGGAAATCCCTTCCGATGAAGAGGTGGTAAACTCATTACCTGGATATAAACCTCACCTTGAGGGCAATCCTCAACAGATAAAAAGAGCAGCCCAGCTTATTTTAGAAGCCAAAAAACCTGTTTTATATGTAGGGGGCGGTGCAGTAGGAGCAGAAGCAAATGCCGAGATCGCAGAGCTTGCAGAACTTATGAAAATACCCGTGACCACCACAAATATGGGTAAAGGGGCCTTTGACGAAAGACATCCACTATCTTTGAGGATGCTTGGAATGCATGGTACATATTATGCCAATATGGCAGTTTATCATTCAGACCTCCTAATAGCCGTAGGGGCTCGTTTTGATGATAGAGTCACAGGGAAGGTGGATGAGTTTGCGCCCTTTGCCAAGATAATTCATATAGACATAGACCCAGCCTCTATATCAAAAAATATAACAGTGGATATACCCATAGTGGGAGACATAAGAAGTGTGCTCGTAAGACTCATAGAGGAGATAAAAGCCAAAAACTCAAAAGTCACCTATGAAGAAGATAGAAGAGCGTGGCTTGAGCAGATAGACACTTGGAAAAAAGCCTATCCTCTATCTTACAAACCCTCTGATAAAGTGATAAAGCCTCAATATTTGATAGAATCTATATACGATATCACCGAAGGAGATGCCATAATCACCACAGGGGTGGGTCAGCATCAAATGTGGAGTGCCATGTTTTACAAATATTCTTTCCCGAGGCAATTTATAAACTCTGGTGGCCTTGGGACAATGGGCTTTGGGCTACCAGCAGGTATAGGAGCAAAAGTGGGAAGACCAGAAAAAGACGTGTTTATAATAGATGGAGATGGGTCATTTCTAATGACGATGCAAGAGCTCATCAGCGCAGCCCAGTACAACATACCCATAAAAGTAATCATAATGAACAACGCTTATTATGGTATGGTGCGCCAATGGCAAGAACTATTTTATAATAGAAGATATTCAGAGGTGGATTTATCGTTTCAACCAGATTTTGTAAAACTCGCGGAGAGTTGTGGAGCCGTAGGCATGAGAGTAGATAATCCTAAGGAGTTGAAAGATATGCTGTTAAAAGCTAAAAACATAAATGACAAACCTGTATTGGTGGAGGTGATAGTGGATAGAGAGGAAAACTGCTTGCCGATGGTACCAGCTGGTAAAAGCTATAAAGATATGCTTCTTTCCGATGGCAAAAGTGTAGAAGCCGAAACTATGTATTTAGTAGGATAAGGAGAAGATATGGAGATAGCAAAAAGAGATATCAAAAAAGGAGAAGTTAGGAAACACATCATAAGCATCTTAGTAAACAACGAGTTTGGGGTGTTGGCTCGTATAGCCACACTTATAGCTGGTAAAGGCTACAACATAGAAAGTCTCAGCGTGGGGGACACCTCTGAGGCTAACCTCTCCCGTATCACCATTGAAGTAAAAGGAGACGATGTAGTTATAGATCAGATGATAAAACAGCTAAGAAGACTCATAGATACGGTAAAAGTAAGAGACCTAACGGATATCCCAAGGGTGGAACGGGAGCTCATGCTTATAAAACTCCATGCCCCTACTCACAAAGAAAGAGATGAGATACTGAGAATTGTGCAGATATTTAGGGGAAAGGTGGTAGATATATCTCAAGAAAGCATCACCATAGAACTCACCGGAGACAGCGACAAGATAAAAGCTTTCTTAAACTTAGTAAGGCCTTTTGGTTTAAAGGAGATGGCTACCACAGGGAAAATTACCCTGAGAAGAGATTCGGCAATAGAAGAAATAGAAAGCTAAAACCAAAGAGTTTATATTATAATATAACTTATGCTTATAATTAATCTGAAAAGACAAGCTATAATAAAAAGCGATTTTTCTACCTTTGGATATAAGTTTTCTATAGACTCAGAGAGTGAATTTATCCAAAACGACGCTGCAGTTATTTTAAATAGTCTTATGGACGCGGACTTAAAAAAGATAACCCATGGGTTTCACACATTTATAGATGTGGATGTGGATGTGGATTTTATGTACAACGATTTCTTCCCAAAAGTCCAGAAGGATTTTAACTTGGTATTTAACCTTGATTATAATAAGCTTACAAATTCATATGTTTTGAGCTTTATAGAAGATGTATTTGAAAAGATAAAGCAAAGCTCTATCATGATAAGCTTGAACAATTTTGACCCAAACATCTCCGAAGTATCGGAAAAAATAATAAATTATACATCTTTTATCATCATACCTATAAACGTCAACTCCAAAGATTATGAGAAGTTCCTAAAACGAGATATAACTCTAATATACAAAGATATAAACTCGGAAGAGGACGTGAGGAAAGCTTTAAAAGATGAGCTGGTGCCTTATTACAGCGGTTTTTACATAGAAGAACCCAAAAAACTTCCCGTTAAAACCACACGAAAACCTCCCAGCATGGTCACAGAGCTTTTCGTAAAATTAAGAACACCTGAGGATATACAAACCGCCATAGAGATTATAAAAAGATCGCCAGAACTGACATTTAGTATTCTAAGATTTATAAACTCCGCAGTGTTTATGATACCCTCAAGGGTATCTTCGGTGGAATCTGCAGTGACACTTCTTGGGTTTCACAATTTAAAAAAATGGGTAAACTTGCTATTTTTATCCTCATCGGTGCCAAATCCTGCAGAAAATATATATGTGGAAAAAGCAGTATCAAGAGCATATTTTATGGAAAAAATATGTAAACTTATAGAACCCTCAAAAATAGGTAGTGCTTATATGGTAGGGCTTTTCTCATTTATGGATTCGCTCACTGGAATGTCCTTTGAAGAGATTTTTAAAGACATACCGATTTCAGAAGAAGTATCCGATGCTCTTATAAAAGAAAACAACTTCTATGCGGAGCTTCTTAATTTAGCAAGAGCTGTGGAATTCAAAGACGAAGAAAAACAAGAGCATTATATACAACTTACAAAAGACAAAATCATGAGGGCTCATTTAGAATCCCTATACGAATATGATAGGTTTATAGACGCTGTTAAATGATAAAAAACGATATTCTTCTTAGAAGTTTAAAAAAGGAGCCTATAGAAAGATATCCTGTTTGGCTTATGCGTCAAGCTGGTAGATATTTACCAGAGTATAGAGAAATTCGTGGAAAATACAAAAACTTTCTGGATTTTTGTAAAAACATTGAAGATGCTGCTGCTGTATCTTTGCAACCTGTGGATATCATTGGAGTGGATGCTGTTATCATGTTTTCAGATATTCTCGTGATATTAGAAGCGATGGGGATAAAAGTCTATTTTGAAGAAGGGGAAGGGCCCGTTTTAGAACACGCCTTTAACTTTAAAAACCTAAAATCAAAAAATATAGCAGACGACCTCGGTTATGTTTTTGAGCTTTTAAAAGTATTAAAAGAAAGATCCCCCGTGCCTGTAATAGGCTTTTGTGGAGCACCCTTTACATTAGCTTCTTATGTAATAGAAAAAGGTACTTCAAAAGATTTCACCAAGACGAAAGTTTTTATGTATGAGAGAGAAAGTGAGTTTCATTTTCTGATGGAAAAGCTATCAGAAGCGTTAATAGAGTATATAGAGCATCAAATAAAATTTGGGGCTGATATAATCCAAATATTTGATTCGTGGAGTATGAGTCTAAGCCCATGGGCTTACAAAGAGTATGTTTTTAAATACAACGATTTTATAATAAATTCCATAAAAGCCAAATACGGCACACCCATAATATACTTTTTTAGAGGCTCTTCCCATCTTATAGATTATGCACATAAACTTGGAGCGGACGCTTTGAGTGTAGATTGGACTGTGGATATGAATAAAGTTTGCACTGAGTATGACAAAGTCTTTCAGGGAAACTTAGAACCCCAAATTTTGATGCTTAATAAAGATATCATAAGAAAACACATAGAAGAGTTTATAAATTGCATTCCAAGAGATACTGGTTTTGTGGTAAATCTTGGACATGGAATAAGCCCGGATATTCCAAAAGATAATGTAAAATATTTTGTAGAATGTGTAAAGGAGGTAAAAAACAGTTGACAAAAACTATACAAAATATTATATTATTAGACATGGAGAATAGAAAGTTACTAACTATACAAAATTTAAAAGAAGCTTATGGAATAAGCAGAGGAACTATTTTAAACTGGGAGAGAAAAAATTTAATCAATCCTATAAGAACTCCCGGTGGACATAGAAGATATTTAAAAGATGATATAGAAAAACTTTTGTCTTTAACGCAAGAGAAAGCTATTTATGATGTAGAAGAAGATACTATCCTTTATGCAAGAGTATCTACCAAGAAACAAGAAAAATACTTAGAAAATCAAATTAATAGGTTAAAGGAGTACGCCAATTCTAAGAATTATAATTATGAAGTTATATATGAAATAGCCAGTGGAGTTAACGAAAATAGGAAAGGTTTAAAGAAATTACTTAATGCAGTAAAAAATGGTAAAGTAAAAAGAATAATAATAGAATATCCAGACAGATTAGCAAGGTTTGGGTTTGAATATTTGAAATTTTTTATAGAAACTTTTGGAGTAGAACTGGTTGTGGTTAATGGAAAAGAAAATATAGAAGACATAAACCAAGAATTAGCAGAAGACTTAGTAGCAATAGTAACCTCTTTTTCTGCAAGAATATATGGTAAGAGAGATGGAAAAAGAGATGGAAAAAAAGAAAGGAGCTATCAATTATGATAACTTTGCAGTGCGAATTAGAACTCTCTAAATCAGACAAAGAATTACTCTTAATACTAATGAGAAAGTTTTCCTCTTGCATAAGATATGCATATAACAGATTGTTAGAAGATAAAGAAAGAAAAGACCTTAAGAAAGAATTACAAGTTATATTTAGCATTAATTCCAGATATGTAGATGATGCTATAATGAAAGCCCGAAGCGTTATAAACTTATACAAAGAACTAAACAAAAATCCTGTAAAGGTTATATTTGGTGGTAGAAAACTATTTAATAAGTTAAAAGGAAAACACTTGACAGGTAAAAGATATAAAGAGCTAAAAAGAGAGTGGAAAGAAAAAAGATTATCTCTTTATTCAAGAGGAGATAAAGCTAAGTCTGGTAATCTAAATTTAAGGTTAATAAAAGAAAATAATGAGTTGTATTTGAGAATAAACGTAGGTAATAGACAGTGGATAAAGGCAAAGGTCATAAGAAGTGTTAAAAGAGAACATGATAAATGGATAGGTTTTATATGGAAGCTTACAGAGGCAGAAATTACGGGTAATTATTTTCCATACTCTGTTGAGATAAGCTTAAAAGATGGAAAGTTCTATTCAAATATCAGTTATGAAGAAATTATACCAGCTCTAACATATACGAAAGATAACGGCGTTATAGGATTAGATATAAACGCATCACCTTTTCATATAGCTTTAGCCAATGTAAGTAAAGATGGAAATTTGATAAGCTATAAATCAATAAGCTTGCATGAACTGATAGACAAAACCAAAAATCAGAGAGAATATCTTTTATGGCAAATAGCCTATAAGGTTATAAACTATGCAAAAGAAAATGAAGAAGCTATTGCAATAGAAAGGTTGAGAGACTTAAACAAAGGCTATAGAGGAGACGGAAGAGCAAAGTTAAGAAAGAGATTTCAACAATGGAGCTATAAATCTTTACTAAATAAGATAAAAATATTAGGGCAAAGAAATGGAATACAAGTAATTGAGGTTAATCCTGCTTACACAAGCATAATAGGAGCATATAAATATTGTCCTCAATACTTAATAGATAAAGATGTAGCTGGAGCTTACGTAATAGGCAGAAGAGGTTTAGGTTATAAAGATGATGTACCAGAAAATTACTTAAAACTATTATCCAGTAAAGAATATCTTGAATACTCTATAGCTAAATTAGAAGAAAGAAAAGAAGAGTTGAAAGAACATTTAAAGAATGAAACAAACACTTACAAAAGAAAACCAGTTAAGCAAGAAATTAGCAAGATTAACAAAGATATTAAGTTGTTAAAACTTAATATAGACAAGTCTACCACGATTTACAGTCTTAACAGTAATCCAAAGACTCAAGAACCTGTAAACCAACGGAAGGATCAGGTGAGAGGAGAGTGTAAACACTCTTACAAACTTTGGAAAGTTGTTAAGGTAGCCTTTGGTATTCCTATTCTTGGTAAGTCTCTTAACAGAGATTTATCTCCGTTAAGGGTATTCTTAACGGATTGGAATAGGATACCAAGTAGGTTAGGTCTTGTGCTTGGTGCAAGGTCTATGGTTAGCCTACAAGTATACCACGGTTTAATACCGCCTGCAGACCTCAAGGCTAACCTGAAATGGCGGGATACAAATAGGTCTGCCAAGAGTGTAGGTAGTCTTATACACTTTTGATAACCAGGTAAGTAAGTTATGGGAAAAGAAATCTCTTTAAACAGCGCTAAAGCTTATATATCTGGAGAGAGTGCAAGTGCCATTATAGTACTTCACGAATGGTGGGGGCTTGTACCTCATATAAAAGATATCACCGATAGATTTGCCAAAGAAGGATTTTTAGCTATAGCCATAGACCTATACGATGGGAAAACCGCCGATAATCCAAACGACGCTGGTGCTTTGATGAGTGAGCTTTTTTCTGACCTTTCAAAAGCCAAAAGCATTGTAGAAGATACGATATCTTATCTAAAATCAAACGGTGCTAAAAAAATAGGGATAACAGGATTTTGCTGTGGGGGTACTCTCACATGGTATTTTGGAAAATACGGAGATGTTTTGGTGCCATTCTATGCGCTCTATCAGCTTGCCCCCATTGACTTTTCTTCTATAAAAGCTCCGGTTTTAGCAATACACGCAGAAAAAGACGAGTATGTACCTTTATCCGATGTGGAAAAAGCCAAAGAAGAGTGTAAAAAACATGGAATAAACGCTGAGTTTATCATATATCCAGGAGTTAATCACGCATTCTTAAACGATACAAGACCAGAAGTGTACAACGAATCTGCTGCAAAAGATGCATGGCAAAAAGCAGTTTCATTTTTCAAAAAGTACTTAAGCTAATGGGCATACTAAACGAGATTATAGAACTAAAGAAAAAAGGCCTAAATAAGTCATATCTGTACTTTGATGAGCTAAATGCCCGGATAAAAGAAAACCCACACCCCTTATCTTTAAAAGGAGCAATTACATCTTCTAAAAGCCAAAAAACCCCAGTTATCGCGGAAATAAAACAATCCTCTCCTTCTATGGGGCATATAAAAAAAGTAAACATAAAAGACCAAGCTCATATATACGAAAGCGCCGGGGCTTGTGCTATATCAGTGCTCACTGAAAAAAATTTCTTTGAAGGGGATTTAACTTACTTGGAAGAGATAAAATCTGTGGTAAATATCCCCACCATGCGAAAAGATTTTATCATAGACCCTGTAGAAGTGTACGAGGCAAGAGCCTATATGGCGGATGCGGTACTTCTTATCGCGAGAATTTTGGACAAATCTCAACTATATGATATCTCTTACGAGGCAGAAAAACTTGGTCTTGAAATCCTTATGGAGATTTTTGAAGAAGAAGAGATCAAAAAAGTACAAAATTTTGATATAATAGGAGTGAACAACCGAGACCTTGACTCTTTGGAAATTGATATTACTAAAAGCAAAAAACTACTTCCTATTTTAAAAGAAAATACAAAAGCTATTCTTATATCAGAGAGCGGTATGTCCTCGAAAGAAGATATAAAATACTTAAAAGGGTATGACGGGTTTTTGATAGGAACATCTATTATGAAAGAGGAAGATCCCGCTAAAAAACTTAAGGAGCTTATATGGTAAAAAAATCAATATACTGGTTTTTAGGTATAATAATACTTTTTTCTTTGGTTTTTGCGCTTTTAAACAGAAAGACGCCAAACATAGCCATTATAAGAGTAAGAGGAGTGATACTAAACCCTCTTCCCATTGAGAAAGAGATAGAGCGTGCTCAAAACAACCCAAATATAAAAGCCCTCGTCTTAAGGGTAGATAGCCCGGGGGGAGCTGTAGGAGCAGCCCAAGAAATATACAGAGCTCTTGAGATATTTAGAGCTCATCACAAACCCATTGTGGTATCTATGGGGAGTTTGGCAGCATCTGGTGGGTATTACATATCAGTCCCGGCAGATTATATATATGCAAATCCAGGAACTTTGACAGCCAGCATAGGTGTCATTATAGATTATCTAAACTATAAAGACCTTCTTAAAAAAATAGGTGTAGAGCAAGGAGACATCAAAACTGGCAAATTCAAAGACATTCTCGTGCCTTGGAAAAAGCTATCCGATGAGGACAAAGTTTACCTTCAATATCTTATAGACAACACCTACAATCAGTTTATAGATGCGGTACTAAAATACCGCTCAAAAAAGATATCAAAACCACAACTTCTATCCATAGCCGATGGACGAGTACTCACAGGTCTTCAAGCAAAAGAGTATGGGCTTGTAGATGGCATAGGCAACTTAGAAGATGCCACTCAAAAAGCAGCAGAGCTTGCCCACATTAAGCATCCTGAAGTAGTGTTTTATAAAAAGAAAAAACCTTTATTAGAAGAGCTTACTAAAAGCACTTTTCAAGGAGTTTTGGATAAATTAAATCTTATATCACCCATCCATACAATGTATATATTTCAAGGCTTTTGATATAATATATAATTTAGGAGGTACAGATCATGGAAGATGAGCTAAGAGAAGAAGTACAAAATATAGAAGAGCTTTCAAAAGAAGAGCTTTTAAGGCGCTTAGAAGAGCTCTCAAGCGAATACGAAGCTCAAAAAGAGAGATACAATAAATTAGAAAATACGTTAAGAGTTTTAAACGAAAGACAAGTGTCCATGTCAAAAGAGCTTGAACAATTAAAAGAACATTATAGAAAAGAAACCGAATACTTTAGAAAATATGGGCACGAGAAACTGGTAAAAGACATACTGGATGTGATCGATAACTTTGAAAGGGCCATATTGCAGTTTGAAAATATAAGCACAGAGGATCCAAGCGTAAAGAGCATACTTATAGGTATAGACATGATTTACAAAGATTTAAAAAATACCCTTAAAAAGCACGGTGTAGAGGAGATAGATTTACAAGGACAGCTCTTTGACCCGAATTTAGCAGAGGCGATAGAAACGGTTGAGGACAGCTCTGTAGCTCCAGATACGGTAGTAAGAACTACTGTTAAAGGATACAGACTCCACGATAAAGTCCTAAGAGCTGCCAAAGTGGTAGTGAATATTTCAAAGGAAGAGATAACTTAATATGATGTTGGTGCCGAATTCGAAAAAGATAGCTGGAATTTTTATAGATGGGACAAATCTTTATTTTGTCCAGAAGCAGTTTTTGGATTTTAAGGTAGATATCCTGAAACTTGTAAAATACTTTTCAAATTATTTTGCTATATACAACACTTTTTTTTATTTGGCCTACAAAGAGGAAGAGGAGAAGCAAAATAAATTTTATAGGATGCTAACTTTTGGCGGTGTTACTGTCATAAAAAAAGCCGTAAAACAACTAAAAGATGGAAGTATGAAAGGTAATCTGGATGTGGATTTGGCAATGGATTGCCTTCTCACCAAAGACAACTACG
>CAZDZN010000018.1:0-23019 GCA_964509905.1 uncultured Aquificaceae bacterium | reverse complement strand
TCACTTGTGGGTTCACGCCCACCGGGGGTTCGAATCCCTCTCTCTCCGTATCTTATAACTTAAATCATTGATTGGTACTCATAAAATATTAACTTATATTAAAATTTTAAATGGAGGTATGAAAGATGAAGTTAGAACCTAAAAACCATATTAAACCATCAAACCTAAACGGTATATCAAACGAGCAGATAGAGCCACACTTTGAAGCTCACTATAAGGGTTATGTGGCTAAATTCAATGAAATTCAAGATAAGTTAGCAGATCTAAGCTTTTCGGATCGTTCAAAAGCCAATCAAAATTACTCCGAATACAGAGAGTTAAAAGTAGAAGAGACATTTAACTATATGGGTACCGTACTTCATGAGTTGTATTTTGGTCATCTCACACCAAAAGGAGTTCCATCTGAGGCTTTAAAGAAAAAAGTAGAAGGTGATTTTGGCTCATGGGATAAGTGCGTAACGGAGTTAAAAGCAGCTGGTATAGCCTTTAGGGGTTGGGCTATGCTTGGACTCGACATAATCTCTGGAAAGCTCATGATAAACGGCCTTGATGCTCACAATGTTTACAATCTTACTGGACTTATTCCCCTTATCGTACTTGATACTTATGAACACGCTTACTATGTAGACCAAAAGAACAAACGCCCTCCCTATATAGATGCCTTCTTAAATTCATTAAACTGGGATGTGATAAACGAGCGCTTTGAAAAGGCCATGAAAGCCTACGAAGCTTTAAAAGGTTTTTGCTAAGGAGGTTTTGCCGTGATTCCTACTATGGAAGAAGTGGAAGAAGTATTGGATGAAATAAGGCCAGCTTTGAGATTTGATGGTGGAGATATAGAGCTTGTCAGCGTGGAAGAAGACGGTACCGTATTGGTGAGGCTTATGGGGGCGTGTTCGGGGTGTGGTATGTCTACGCTCACTTTAAAAGCCGGAGTAGAACGCGCTATAAAGCAAAAATTTCCTGATATCAAAGAAGTAAAAGACGTAAACGCGGATTTGGGATTTAGTTTTGGATTTTAAGAATACTATCCTCTTGCCGGTCTTTTTAACTGGCATCTCTTTTGGGTTTGAAATAAAGAATGGCCAGCAAGATGTTATGGCTGGCCTTAAGCTTCAAATATTTGCCCAAAAAGACGGGGCTATTACCACCACTCAAAACTCCTCCACAAATTTTTCTATCCAAAACGCCCGTATATACTTTATGGGCAAAATAAATAAAATAGTGGAGCTTGGAGCAAACTTTGACTTTTCTGATAACAATGTTTTGAGCCCAGACAATACCGCCAGAGCTCACACCGGTATGTCTCATACGATAGTCAAAGACGCTTATATAAATTTTCATTTTTCAAAAGCCCTAAATCTAATGACTGGTCTTTTCATGGATCCATACTCCCGGATATCCCTCACAGATAGTTATTACACCATTGTACCAACTATGGAAGGGATTGGTTCTATAAACAACGCTATAATGAACGGTGGACTAAAAGGGCATATGTTTGTGAATCCGTTCACGCCACTTACCATTGGTTCTGATATTCAAAACGGATATAGAGATATGGGTATAGCCCTGTGGGGTTCTAAATTTCACAGTGCTTTAAAATATTATTTTGACATAGCAAACGGAAGATACGATTACGAGTTATCAGATGGAAACATCACCTCTCCAAGTTTAAAATATGGCTTTAGGTTTGAACTCTCTCCTACTTTTTTAGGCTTTTCAAATAACGAAGGTTTTATGGATGAAGACACTTACTTTGGACATAAAAATGTTTTAGCATTAGGTATAGCCTATGAGCAAGATAAATTTACAAACCAAAGCGGCTCCACAAATTCTAAATCGTTCGGCACAGACCTCCTATTTGAGAAAAAATTTGAAAATCTCGTACCAAACCTTCAGATAGGATATTCAAATACCACAGATCTACCAAATGGTATGTCTTTGTCTAAATATACAGTAGGAGCACCTATAAAAGCTACTGGATATTACGTACAGACAGCGTTACTGTACGACAAATACATTTTCATAGGAAAACCATCCGTAGCTCTAAGGTACGAGAGTGACGAAAACACAAACAATTATCAAAACAAAGCAAAAGTCAATAGACTTAGCATATTTGCAATATATTACATAGACGGTGAATCTGCTAAAGTTTCTTTAGGGGCTGATTTTATAAATCCAGATTCTAACATTGTGTATGATACTGCCAACGGAAACACAAAGCTAAAAAATTACTGGGATTATACGTTGGCACTTCAAACTATGTTCTAATAGTTTTTGACTTGTAATTTTCTATAGCCCATCTTATAGATTCTTCATAAGGTATAGGTTCTTTACCTATGATAGGCCATGGGTCTTCGCCTTCGCAAACATTGTTTTGATACATCATAAGGATTTGGTCTTTGCTAAAAGGAGGAGGCTCTAAAATCTTTTCAACAAAAGCTCCGGCTACATACATCATGGATTTCGGAAGTCTCAATATAACTGCATGTCTATTTAAAAGCCTAAAACTATCTTTAAGAAGCTTGTCAAAAGATACAGCTTGCTTTCCACAAAGTTCTATTATCTTATTTTTTAAGTCTTTGTTTTGTATGCTTTTAACAAAAACATATGCCACATCCCTTACATCCACCGGCGCAAAATAATATGGCAAAATTCCGGGATGTGCCATCACATGAAAATACTTTCCGAAAAAATCCAAATCCTTAAAAAGCCTTTGCTCAGGACCTATGATAATAGATGGTCTTATGATGGTATAATCTACGCCCAGAGAAATCAAAAACTTCTCTGCCAAATATTTTGTATGATGATACATAGAAGGAGCTTCTTCAGATACACCAAGAGCGCTCATATTTATTATATGGCTAATACCAAAATCTTTTGCTAAGCTATAAAGGTTTTTAGGGATAAGATAGTGTATATTTTCAAAGGTTATACCTTTGGATGGTTCTTCCATTAATATGCCTATAAGGTTTATTAGTATGTTTGGGTTTTCTTTTTCAAGAGCCCCTTTTAAAGAATTTTTATCAAAAAAATCCACAAGTATGTGGGGTTTGTCTACTTTTCTTCTGGTAAGTAGCGTATAATCATAATTTGCGCGCTCTAATTCTTCTACTACATGTCTACCCACAAATCCAGTCCCACCAGCCACAAGCACTTTCATATTCTTAATTTAAATTATTTTTATTATTTAAATAGATAAAAAATCATATTTAAAAGCTAAATACTATACAGCCTTTATCACTTTACCAGCTTTTAGACACTTTGTACACACCATCACACGCCTCACAGATCCATCTGGCATCCTTATCTTCACCCTTTGAAGATTTGGTTTGAACACGCGGGAGTTTCTCTCTGCTGAGAATGTTACAGTTTTACCATATGTGGGCTTTTTATTGCAAACAAAACACACTGCCATAATCCTTACTCCTTTCTTAAAGGTTTAAGCTAATATTATACCATAAAATCTTTTTAAGATATTTCTTTTATATACTGATAACAGTATGGTCTTATAATGTTTAGTGTTTTGGTATCTATCTTCTTAAGATGTTCTTTTAAAAGCAGTGTAAAATACTGAGGCTTGTGAGGTTTTATATAAATAGGGATTATAATGTTGTTGGATTTTTTTGCATTGCAGGCTTCGCAAGCAGTGACGAGATTATCCCATGTCCATTTACCTCCTTTTGATACAGGCGTTATGTGGTCTACGGTGATTTCAGAATCATCACACACTTTACCACAATACCCACAGGTAAAATTATCCCTTACATAAACATTGTAGCGAGTAGGTATATTTTTATAGAAAGTCTTTGACAAAGCGTTGGTCTTTAATACTACTGGGACTTTGTAAATCCTGTAAGTGGATTTTATCGTAAACTCCGGATGATATTCAATTACAGTAGCTCTTTCGGTGTATTCTAACAAAAAAGCTTTCCTGTAATCAAGCAATGTAAGAGGTTTGTAGGTTTTATCCAAAAGAAGGCTATATATTTTCATGATTATAACCCAAGCACATCAAACATAGAGTAAAAACCTGGATTTTTGCCGTAAACCCACCTGGCTGCTTCTATAGAGCCTTTGGCAAAAATCTTTCTATCTGTAGCCCTATGAGTAAGCTCTAATCTCTCTCCCATGCCAAACATATATACCGTGTGTTCTCCCACCACATCGCCTCCTCTTAAACCAAAAACTCCTATCTCTTCATTATCCCTTTGATGTACCCCAGACCTTCCAAATACTTCTTTTGCTTGGGGTAATTCTTTTTTTACTATTTCTAAAAGCTTTAAAGCTGTCCCAGAAGGAGCATCTTTTTTAAACCTGTGATGGATTTCTGACATTTCTATATCGTATCCTTTATCTTTTAAGGCTTTTATGCCTATTTCCACGAGCTTAAAAAGCACGTTAACCCCCAGGCTCATATTTGGAGAAAAAACTAAGGGCGTATCTTCTGAAAATTCTTTTATTATGTCTAACTCTTTTTGATTAAAACCTGTGGTACCTATAACAATGGGTTTTTTTGAAAAGCTGCATATAGAGATATTTTTTATAGCAACTTCTATATTACCTGTAAATTCTATTACCACATCTACATAATCGATAACATCTTCTAATTTCGTAGCCACATATTCTAAACCAAAAGATTTATCTTTTATAAGTTCTCCTCTGTCTATACCAGCTTTTATAATTACATCTTCATAGGCTTTGGAAACTTCTATTATACTACTACCCATGCGACCTAAAAAGCCGCACAGAGCAATAGATATATTCACTCTTCGTCTTCCCCCATCAAAAGCTCTTCAAGCTCATTAACAGCTTCTACAGCTTGGTCTGGTGGTACCACCCCAGGATAAAGAGCTATACTAATACCAGATTTAAAAAGAAGCTTTGCTATAAGCTCTTGAAGTTTTTCAAGTTCTTCTGGACTTATTTCCTCCCTTATGCTTTGCTCTATTTCTTTGTTGGTGAGAAAAACGCCCACTAAACTAAAAGGCACAGCATAATACCCTTCTTGCTCTTGTTCAAAGTTCATAAAAATACCTCCAAAAATTATACCTCTATTATACCACTTCCCACTCTGTTATGAGATGGTAACCTCTTTTAAAGTGAGAACGAAGTCTTAACTGAAGGATATTATTCAATGTTTTAAATCCTTCACCACCCACAAGTGTAGGAACATTCTCCCCACCTACTATCACCGGTAAATGTATGATGCGCACCTCGTTTACAGCTTTTATCTTACAGAGCTCCCAATTTATGGAAGATCCACCTTCCACCATAAGGCTTTTTATATCTCTTTCTCGCAATAATTTTAATAAAAGCTCAAAATCCACAAGATAATCTCCAGCTGTTATCACCTCTATGCCCATGTCTTTAAGCTTGTTTATCTTATCTTCCGGAGCTCTTTTTGTAGTAGCTATAATAGTGTAAGCTTCTTTTGATAATATATTTGCATCCAGAGGGATATTAGCAGTGGAGCATGGTATCACTCGTATAGGATTTTTCCCTTTTACATATCTTACTGTAAGACTCGGATTATCTGTTCTTATGGTCTCACAACCAACCATTATGGCATCCACTTTTGAACGTACCTCGTGAAGGTACCTATAGGCTTCTTCGTCCATGAGAGTCATAAGTTCTTTGGAGGATGCACCCCTATAAAGGGTTAGTTTGCCATCCAAAGTTAGTTCTGATACTATTATTACATAAGGTTTGTCTTGATTATTCATAATCCTTCCCATATTTTTTCAAGAGATAAAGAATTCTTATAAGAAGCGAGCCAAAAGTAAAAAGCACTATGAGCTTTATACCTAAATGAAGACCAAAAATGGGATTTACTCGCTCTGTAATACTAAAAATTATTATGCTTATATGAGTTTCTGGTCTTCCGAAAAACCCAATACCTTCAAGAGGATCATCTATTTTGCCCTTTTGCCTTTCGGAAAATCCTATCTCAGCGTAAACTACTGGTTTTATAAATGTATGAAGCATGGAAAATGTAATGGCAGATATAGCTATAAAAGGGGAGCCATATGAAAATCCTATAGACCCCAATATAAACCCGTCCACAGTTTTATCCGCTATCCAGTCAAAAGCTGCCCCAAACTTTGAAGCTTTATCTTCAAGCCTTGCCACTACTCCATCCATCAAATCCAAAAACCCGGATATCATCAAAAAAGATGCACCGCTTAAAGGTTTATGAATGTAGAAAAAGTAGGCGCTGGCAAGCCCAAAAGCTAAAGATATGAGAGTGATAAGATTAGGAGACATGTGCATTTTTGCAAACACATATCCCATAGGTGTATACAACTTCTTTAGTTTATAACGCTTTTTAGTTAAATTCATTTCAAATCTTTACCAGATAACCACGGCATCATCTGTCTTAGTTCTTTGCCTACTTTTTCTACAAGATGTTCTTTATCTTTATTCAGAAGGGCGTTATAAACAGGTCTGTTGGCTTGGTTTTCCAAAATCCATTCTCTTGCAAACTCTCCATCTTGAATCTCTTGAAGCATCTTTTTCATAAGAGGTTTTACCGCTTCGTATATACATGCCCCTCTGGTAATATCACCGTATTTAGCAGTATCTGATATGGAGTATCTCATACCAGCTATTCCATGTTGATAGATAAGATCGGCTATGAGTTTTAATTCGTGAAGACATTCAAAATAAGCCATCTCCGGTTGATATCCAGCTTCAACCAATACTTCAAAACCAGCCTTTATAAGTGCTGTAGCACCACCACAAAGTACCGCTTGCTCGCCAAAAAGATCTGTTTCCGTTTCTTCTCTAAATGTAGTTTCTATAACCCCTGCTCTTGTAGCTCCTATGCCCTTTGCGTAAGCTAAGGCTATGTCTTTACACGAGCTAGTGGCGTCTTGATGTATAGACACCAAAGCAGGCACCCCTTTGCCCTCTTCATACATCCATCTTACCAAATGTCCAGGGCCTTTTGGAGCAACCATAAACACATCCACATCTTTTGGCGGTATTATTTGTCCAAAATGTATGTTAAAACCATGGGCAAAAGCTATAGCTTTACCAGGAGTTAAATTTGGTTCTATGCATTCTCTATAAACCGCTGGTTGAACGGTATCTGGGGTTAATATCATTATCACATCAGCCTCTTGAGTAGCCCTTGAGGTAGCATATACGCTAAATCCATCTTCCATAGCGGTTTTTCTATGAGGACTTTTGTCATCCAGTGCCACTATCACTCTCATGCCACTATCCCTTAGATTAAGAGCGTGTGCGTGCCCCTGAGAGCCATAACCTACTATCGCTATAGTTTTCATTGCTAAGATACCCAAGGATGCATCTTCGTCATAATAAATTTTTGCCATTACAAAACCTCCAATACATTTACTAATATTTATTTTAAACCATTAAAGATGTTTATGCCATAAGAAATGATAATAGAGCAAAAAGAATGTAAACTATTTTTTCGTTTTATTGGATCAACTTCTTACATCTTGTTTTTATGTACAAGCTCTATAAAGGTCTTTGGATTGTTGCTATTTAAAAATTGGAAAGCGTTCCTTATCCTTTCATCTTCCCAATCCCACCATTTTATTTTTAAAAGCTCAGATATCATATCTTGGGGGAATCTATACTTTAATATTTTGGCTGGATTTCCTCCCGCTATAGCATAAGGTGGTACATCTTTGGTGACCACCGCTCTTGCCCCTACGATGGCTCCATCGCCTATTTTTATACCAGGCATTAAAAACGCGTCTGTGCCTATCCACACATCTGAACCAATGTACATATCCACTTTGCTATAAACCTCTATAGGGGGGTGATTCAAATGGAAATACGGGGGAAAAACTAAAAGTACTAACTCTATCTGGGAAATGAGGACCATGGGTAAGCATAGCATGAACCCCAGAGACTATAGAAGTAAAAGCCCCAATCCAAAGACCGACGCTAAAAGCCCAAGATCTACTAACAATTATCTGTCCGTTGGTATATTTTCCCTGATGCTTTATAAGATTTTTACCATCATCACCTACTAATAGCATCGGTTTAACATACAATTTAGCTTCAAATCTTGCCTGTAATATTTTGACATTATCAAGGGTATTTGAAATGTATTTAGAATAATCATATCTTTCCATACCATTATTTTACACTGAATTTTCCAATTCTAATATGATATCAAACACTAATTAAAATGTGTGAGAGCTTTAAGCTTATCTTCTTATTTTAACTTTACAATTCAAGATAATTAAAAGTTTTAGATTATTTTTTTATGGTGGAGGCGGCGGGAATCGAACCCGCGTCCATCAGAGCCGAGCAAGATGACCTCTACAAGCTTACATAGGTTTTGAAATACGGATTTTAAGGTAAAACCTATGAAAACCATCAAAACCCGGCAACCTTTAGTATTGCCTTAGCCCAAGGTTGCAAACCGCTAAGACAAGACACCTTTATCTGACACCTTTTGCCGACCAAAGTGTCAAAACCAGCAAAGGCGCACTGCTATTAATTAAGCAGCGAGAGAGAGTTCAGCTTCGGGAACTGTTTCGTTTGGCTATCACAGTTGCCACCTGGCCTGCTATCATCTGCCCGGAGTTCCAACGTCGAAACCGTTCGCCCCCTTAATCTTAGTAAATATATTAAAAGCTAAAAACAATAGTATGATATAAGATATATATACCACATAACTTATGTAAGTATATATAAATACTAAGAAAAAAAATATTGATTTTTAAAGCTTTTAAAATTAAAATAGATCTTTTAAAATGAGTTGTATATTGAATGAATTGATCAGCACTTTTGAAAAAGTTAGGCAAAACTGCCCATGGGATAGATCTCAAACCCACGAAACCCTCACAAAATACGCCATAGAAGAAGCTTACGAACTCGTAGATGCAATAG
The DNA here is from genome assembly GCA_964509905.1 of uncultured Aquificaceae bacterium. GTDB lineage: Bacteria > Aquificota > Aquificia > Aquificales > Aquificaceae > Hydrogenobaculum. The sequence continues at coordinate 14,142 of CAZDZN010000018.1, read as the reverse complement.
AGTCCAAAAATCAAGAGGCGATAAAAGAGGAGTTAGCAGATCTGTTTCTTCAAGTAATATTTCATGCTCAGATAGCAAAAGAGGAAGGAAATTTTGATATAAACGATGTTTCCCAGTATTTAATAAAAAAACTTATAGAACGCCATCCTCATGTATTTGGAAGCGAAGATCCAAAAACGGTATTGGACAATTGGGAAATAGAGAAATCTAAAAAAAGGGAGTATTTTCTGGATGGTATACCAAAGAGCATGTGTGCTTTGATGAGGTGCCAAAAGATTCAAAATAGGATGGCTAAGGTAGGTTTTGATTTTGAGAATATAAACCAAGTTAGAGAAAAGCTAAATGAAGAGTCTGAAGAATTGGATGAAGCCATAGCAAAAGGCAATTTGCAAGACATAGAGCATGAGTTTGGTGATATACTTATAGCTATAGTAGAATATGGGAGGTTTTTGGGCATAGATGCAGAAAAAGCCCTTCAGAAGGCAAATGATAGAATGACTAAGAGGTTTAATTTTGTTGAGAAAAGCCTAAAACAAGAGGGCAAAAATCTAAAAGAAGCAACACTGGAAGAAATGGATAAATATTGGAAGGAAGCTAAAAAATTTGATTACGAGTAAAATTTTTATGATAAAATGTTTAATTGGAGGCAAAGATGACAGAGTTTGAAGAGCTTTTAAAAACTCAAGAAGAACAACTTACAAAAGGCAGCATTGTAAAAGGGTCTGTGGTTAAAATTACAGATTCAAACATCTATTTAGATATAGGCTACAAGGTAGAAGGTATTATAAGAAAAAACGAAGTAGGTGATGTAGAAATAGGTCAAGAGATAGAAGCTATAGTTATAAAGTTAAGGGGTTTAGACAATCCTGTATTGACCACAAAACCGCTTAAATCTTCAAAAGGTTTTCAGATAGCTAAAAAAGCTTATGATGAGAAAACACCTATAGAAGTGGTGGTGGAATCCAAATCAAAACCAGGATTTTTTGTAAAGATAGAAGACACCCAGGCACTATTACCATTTGCAGAAGCCCCAAAAAATGTAAAAATAGGAGATAAAGTAAAAGTACTCGTCACTCAAGCCTCTTATGAAAACAATAAACCTTTTATCAACGTATCTTACAAGGAATTAGAACGCATAGAAAAGGACAAAAAACGTTCAGAATACATAGAATCTTTAGAAATAGGAAGTACGGTGAATGGAAAAGTAATCAAAGTGGATCCTAAAAAAGGCGTGACGGTCCTATTAGAAGAGGATGTAAGAGGATTTGTACCCATATATGAAATACCAAGAAACATAGAGATAAAAGAGAAAGATGTATTAGAACTAAGACTTGTAAAAAAAGCTAAGAAGGGAGATTTTCTCATCCTCAGCTTGAAAAAACAAAAGAAAAATCCTTGGGAGAACGTAGAGTTAAATGCAGGAGACAAGGTGGAGGGTAAAGTAGCTTTTTATAGAAAAGGTAAGGGGCTTTTTGTAGAATTGAATGAAGGTGTAACAGCGTTGGTTCCAGAAGCCAGTTTGCAAAATGTAGGCAACAAGCTTTTAAAACATGGTACCAAGTTAAAACTTGTGATAACCAAGATAGATAAGGATAAAAAGCATATAGATGTAGATATACTACCCTCCGAAGATAACCAAGCAACAGAGTTTATAAAAGCTCATCAAGTAAACTCTATAGTAAGAGGAAAGGTGAAAACGGTACATCCAAATGTAGCCTTTATAGAACTTGGAGAAACCTTAGAAGGCATAGTAAAAAAACAAGATATGTCTTGGCTTAAAAATGTGCTTTCAGAGGATGTATTAAAACCAGGCGAAGAAAGGGATTTTATGGTATTAGGGTTGGAAGGCAAAAAGGTAAAACTTGGAATAAAACAGCTTACCCAAAACCCATGGAGCATTATTCCGGAAAAATACAAACCGGGTCAGCAAGTAGAACTCACCGTAAAAGAAGTAAGACCATTTGGCACGTTTTTAGGTTTACCAGAGGGTATAGACGGGCTTTTACCTATATCTGAGATTCCTAAAAACATAACCCTTGAGCCGGGTCAGAAGGTAACTGTAAAAGTCTTAGAGATAAATCCGAAAGAGGAAAAGATAACCTTAAGTATGATGCAAGAACACAAAAAACATCAAGCCCAAGAACAAAATCATCAAAAAGATTTTATAAAGGTAAATGATACATCCTCTGGGTTTAAACTTGGCGACATCCTAAAGAGCAAGTTAAAATAATGGAGTTTTGTTTTTTCCATAAAAGTTGCGTAGACGGTACGATGTCAGCAGCTATTTTAAAAGAAAGATTTAAAGACAAAAACATAGGTTTTATACCCCTTAATCACGGGTCCAGCTTAAAAGACGTGATGTCAAATATCATCCAAACCCATCCTCTAAAAAACATATCTAAGATATGGTTCGTGGATATTGCTCCAAAAGAAGAAGATTTAAACTATTTAAGAGAGTTGAGACAAGAACCTCAAGGATACACAGAGGTTATAATCATAGATCATCATAAGACGGTAGTAAAAACTATGTCAAAATTTCTGGGCCAAAATATAGATGAGACAAAGCCAATCAACATCACCCAAGATTTTCTAACTTTTATATATGACCCAGATGAAAGCGGAGCTTCCCTTACTTACAAAACGCTTTTTGACAAAGACATACCCTTAATAGTGGATATAGTGAAAGACAAAGACATATGGCTTTGGAGATATACAAACACTGACGAGGTAAACGAATATCTATATATGTATATAGACAAACCAGAAATTATGCAAGAGTTTTTGCACAAGAATATAGAAGACATTGCTTCTAAAAGCAAAATACTATCAGAGTATAAAAATGTTATGGTTTCAAAGATAAAAGAATCTTGGACAAACTCTCCTCTTTACATAATGGTAAAAGATATAAAAATTCCAGCTATAAACACCCAAATATATCAAAGTGAGGTAGGAGGTGCTATAGCCAAAGAACACGGCATAGCTTGTATGTTTTATCTCACGGGTGATTTTGTTAAATTATCTTTTAGGAGCACAGATGGCTCTTCAAGGCAAATAGCGGAGTATCTTGGCGGCGGAGGACACGACAATGCCGCTGGTGCTATCATAGATAAAGATACATTTTTCAAAAATCTCCTATCTTGAAAAAACTTTTTCTCACAACACTTTTGCTAATTAGCTTTTGCCACGGGACTGTTGTGAAATACTCAGCAAACTTCATAGGGATATCCGCTGGCACTATCACAGTAGATATCAAAAACAAAGAATATATTGAATGCGAAGGCAAAACCCAAGGACTTTTTTCTATATTTTATAACTATAGTTTTAAGTTTTTAAAAGTCAAAAACACTTATTATTTAAAAGAAAAAACCCAAGATAAGGAAGAAATTTATAATACAAAGGATGTGTTAGAGGAAAAAGCTTGGATTCCAGTATTTATATCTATGCTCACACATTCAGACTACAAGCTGGGAAACCCTATAAAAGTAGGGAATATAAACATAATTCCAGAAGAAAATGTACAAAACGAAATATACTTTTTCAAAGTACAAAATAGCCATAATATTAAAAAAGTCATCATATGGTATGACAATAAAGACCAATTCCCAAAGATAATAAGAATTATTACCAAAGATACTACAATAAATTTAAAGAGGATGTAAACCCCTCCCAACCCCCTCCTATTTTTTAAAACATGGCATTCACTCTAAGCCCATAAACCCACAAAGGACCTCTGTTTTTATCGTAGCCCGGATGTCTTATGTATTGAGCATCTGGGGAGATGGATATGTACTTGTTTAGCTGAAACTTGTAGTAAGCTTCTGCTATTTCTTCGTATCCGTAGTTAAATTGCCCGTTTTGACCAGAGCCCACAAAAAATGAAGAAGAAGGCCCATTGATAGTCCCGGATTCTAAATATCTTTTGTGGGTGTTGGAAAGTCCATTTACAGCAAGACCTATTCCCACTTGGTCTTGGGGTCTTTTCCAATGTATACCGTTTATAGATATGCCTCCTGCTATGTCTCTATCAACATCTGTGTATACAAAATCCTCTGTCTGTCCGTTGTTAAAACCAGCTCTTAGAAATAGCCCCGTTTTACCGTTATCCGCTATGGGTTGTTCTAAGTTTATAAAAAATCCCCATTTGTACCGCTTATGGTCTTTAGACTCTGTACATATTACAGGATAATCATAACCTGCTATAGATCCGTTTGGTCCAAACTCCGTATAGTAGCAAGGACTCTCTGGAGAATAAAAATAGTTAAAATTGTCCACACTTTCTGCATAGCTTCCCATCCTACCGTAGTTTAACATTCCAAGAAGCCTTATCACAGTCCCTATATCGTTTGGTCTTAAAGAAAGTTGAGTGTTTAGACTATAAGCTCCAGACTGGTCGTAGGTATTGCCGTTTGCCATCGTGGGTTCTGCCCCAAAGGCTATTTTAAAGGAGTATCTTTTCTTGACAATCCCCGACTCTACACCTACTGTGAAACCTCTTGTATCTGCTCCGTAATCCCAAGCTACATTTTCGTTAAAATCGTAATTTAAAAACTGAGTCCTTGCACTATTTGCATATCTGTTATTGTCAAAATCATCTCCTATGGAAAACTTACCTATTTTGATATAAAAATATTCTTCTGGATAGTATCCGGGAACTTGATCCGGGGCTCTACCTTGGTAGCTTAACTTGTCTGATAGGGCTTTTGTGTATAAAAGATAAGCTCTCGCTATATAAGGGTTTTTGCCAAGATTTGCTGTACCAGATCTTATATATAGATAGTTTGGATAACCAGCTATACCTTGACCACCACCTATACCATTTCCCTTAAACAGTGCTATATCAAGATAGGCTTGCAGATTTGAAGCGAGATTTGAGCCTATGGATATAAGATAAGACTGGGTGGTTTCAGCGGAGGACCCACCGCCATTGTTTTTATAGGGATTTCCAAAACTCATAGGACCAGAGTATGGGGAGTTGAAGTTTGTAGAATACTGAGTGATGATAGTGGCTTTAGCTCCTAAAAACTTAGGAAACCAAGAAGGGACTTTTAAATCCATATCCTGTGCAAAAGTGCTTGAACCAAAAACAGAACATAACAAAGCCAATTTGTAAATTTTCATAAAAAACCTCCAAAGTTTATTTTAAAAAAATATTTTTAAGGTTCAATTAAAAAAGTAGAGTACTTGGAGGGTAGAACAAAGATGGCTTATAAATCTTTTTAACGATGAAAGCACACCATCCACATATTTTACCATATCCTAAAAGCCCACAACGGTTAGAATAAACCATAACTAAACCTTATCTTATTTGAGATTAAATCTTAATATAAATTTAATTTATGTTTTTACCATGATAGATATCAGGGCTTTTAGTATAAAAAATAAAAGCTCCTACAAATGTAAATACCATAAAAAGCACGATAAATATACCTACTTTCCCAAGGGGTATAGCGTTTATAAAGTTTGTAAAAGTGCTGTTTGGTATAAACTCTTGAGTCATAATTTGTAGAAACTCCAACATACCTATAAAAAGCGCTATAAATACGCTTGTGCCTGTGATTACGAGGTTAAAAGAAAGTCTTCTGAGAGGATCGGAGTTTGTCCAATTATAAATACCATTCATAATAAGAGAATCAAAAGAATCCATAAGACTCATACCAGCGGTAAAAAGAAGGGGAAATAAAAGTATGCTCCATATATTCATATGGGTTTTAGCAAGAGCTATCGATATTCCAAGTATAGCTATCTCTGTGGCGGTATCAAACCCAAGCCCAAACAAAAAACCTACTATATACATCTTCCAAGGAGTATCTATCTTCTTATACAAAAAGCCAAAAAATCTACCCATAAATCCTCTTTTAGAGAGAAGCTCGTTGAAAGTTTTATTTAACTCCTGTTTATAGTCCTCTGGAGATTCTTTGTAGAGTTTGTATATGTCGTATAGGGCTTTAAAGATAAAGATATTTATAATGCCTATCAAAAGCAAAAAACCAGCGGACATGAGAGTGCCCACCACATTGCCCATGCTTTGCAAAAAGGGTATTGAATGTTTTACAGCTTTTGTAGCAAAGACAAGGGCTACCGAGAGAAGTATTACCACGCTTGAATGCCCTAGGGAAAAGAAAAGACCTACGGTGCTTGCATTTTTGCCGTCTTGAACGAGTTTTCTGGCAACATTGTCTATAGCCGCTATGTGGTCTGCATCAAAAGCATGTCTTAATCCAAAAAGATAAGCCATCCCTCCGATTGCCAAAAGCCCAGACACGTTTAAAAACTGAACTCCAAAAAGCGACCACACAAAAGCATTGAATATCAAAAGTCCTGAAACTAAACTCTTAATTTTCAATTTATCACTCCAACGAATGAATCATCATTTAGTGTAATACTTTTTTTTAAAAAATACTATGATATTTTATATATTTATAGAGGAGGCCTTCACAAGCTTAGAAAATTTCACACCGTTTAGGCCAGATATACTATCAGCAATATCTTTTATGACTTTTGAAAACCCTTTTATCATAATAGTTTCTAAGCAGTTGTGATGGTCTATGTGTATATGTGTAGTACAAAGGATGTTTACATAAGTATTGTGCTGGATATCAAGCATCTTTTGAGTGAGTTCTCTTTTGTGATGATCGTATATAATCACCAATACCCCTATCACTTCTTCTTCGGAATCCCATTTTTCCTGTACCATATTCTCTCTTATCAAATCCCTTATAAACTCTGATCGAGAAGAATAATTTTCTATCTTTTTATCTACAAAATCCACAAGCTCTTTAGGAAGTGTAATAGAAATTCTTTCCACCTTCATAAAATGCATTATACTATAAAAACAGGAGGTAATTTTATGTGCAAAGATTGCGGATGCAGCATCACTACCCATGAACATGAGCATAATCACCAGCATCATCACCACAATCCCGCAACAGAAGACAAAAAGGTGATAGAGGTGCTTCACAATATCTTGGATGAAAACGATAAGCAGGCTAATTCAAATAGAAAACATTTTGAAGAGCATGGCATATACGCTATAAACCTTATGAGCTCACCGGGAGCTGGTAAGACATCGCTTTTGGAAAAAACCATAGAAGCCCTAAAAGATAAAGTAAGAATAGGAGTGATAGAAGGGGATTTAGAGACCAACAACGACACGCTAAGAATCCAAGCAAAAGGAGCCCAAGGCTATCAAATCACTACTGGACAGGCTTGCCATCTGGATGCTTTTATGGTTCATGAAGGGATACACCATCTTGACATTGAATCTCTTGATATTGTGTTTATAGAAAACGTTGGAAACTTGGTATGCCCAGCCGCTTACGATGTGGGAGCTCACATGAACGTTGTACTCTTTTCTACCCCAGAGGGTGAAGACAAGCCTCAAAAATACCCGGTGATGTTTAAGACTGCATCATTAGTCATTATCACCAAAACAGATTTAATACATTATCTAGATTTTGATATACAAAAAGCCAAAAACTATGTAAAAGAAGTAAACCCCCAAGCGGATATCATAACCCTTTCTACCAAAACCGGTGAAAATTTCGATAAATGGCTTAAATATCTTGATTTTAAGATGAGCTTTGTATCCTAATCATGCAAAGAGCGATTCTAAAAGACAAAAGACGCAAAGAGATTCTTCAAACCGCTTGTAAGATATTTGCCGAAAAAGGATATTACAACACAACGATGCCTGACATAGCAAAAGCCTTAAACATGAGTGTAGGAAATTTATACAACTACTTTGAATCAAAAGAAGAGATGGCCAAAGAAGTTATGATGCATGTTTCAAAACTCGTAGGAGAAAAACTCTCATACGTTAACTCTCTTAAGAAGAGTACAAAAGAAAAAATAGAGCTGTTTGTAAAAAGCTTTTTTAATATAGCAAAAGAAGAGCCATATCTTATGAATTATTTTTTGAAGGTATTTCTTGTAAACAGAGAGATCTTTAAAGAGGGGTGCGAAGCTTTTACATGCTTAAAAGAAGTAATCACAGAGACTATGATCCTTCTATCAGAGGGGGTAGAGAAAAAAGAGCTAAGAAACCAAGAGTTCTTCACAGCCTTTTCTACTATGATGGGTTCTATAGGGGGTATAGTTTTCTTATATTATGAAGGGCTTTTGGAAAAAGATTTTGATTATTACAAACCTTTCATTTCTCAAAACATATATATGGCGTTAAAAACATGAAAACACTTTTATGGATTCAAGGGCTATCCTGCGGAGCAAATTTACAATCTTTTTTATGTAAAGATAACTTATTCCCGAACGGTATAAAAATAATATACCATCCTCTATCCTCAGAAAATTTGGAAAATAGTTTAAAAACCGCTGTAGAAAACGGAGTAGATATCTTTATAATGGAAGGGGCTATAGGGAAAAATCTAAGACATATAAACGGACATGGTTTCCAAAAGACTGTAAGGCTAATCAGTGCAAAAGCAAATTATGTTGTAGCCTTGGGAAGTTGTGCATCTCTCGGTGGAGTGCATGCAAAAGCAAATACTCATATTACGGGTCTTCAATACAGATTCAAAGAGTTTGGTGGGTTTTTAGGAAAAAACTTTTTGTCAAAATCTGGATATCCAGTTATAAATATCACAGGCTGCCCGTCTCATCCGGACTGGCTTTTTTATGTGCTTGATATGATTGCCCAAGACAAAGACATAGAGCTTGATTCTATGAATAGACCAAAAGATATATACAGATATCTTACGCACAATGGATGTTTAAGAAATGAATATTTTGAATGGAAGATAGAAGCTAAAACCTTTGGTACAAAAGAAGGATGTTTATTTTACGAGCTTGGATGTAGGGGTCCTATGAGCCATTCTTCTTGTAATAAAATTTTGTGGAACGGCGTTAGTTCAAAAACGAGAGCCGGCACCCCTTGCATAGGATGTACAGAGTTTGATTTTCCAAGACAAAACATGTTTGAAATAGAACATATCATGGGATTACCAAAAGAACTTCCAGAAGGGGTTTCCAAAAGAGCTTATATATTGTTGTCTGGGATTGCAAAAAGCTTTGCTCCGGATAGATTGAAAAATAAACTTTGATGAAAATATCAAAAACCGTACTAAACAGATTAGAAGGAGAAGTAGAGCTAAAATTAGAATTTGATAAATCAAATAAAATAAAAAACGCCCATATATTTGGCGTTTCTTATAGAGATTTTAGCAATATACTAAAAAATAAGCCTTACCTTGATAGCCTGGCGCTAACCTCAAGAGTATGTGGTATATGCGGTCATGCTCATTTGACGGCTTGTGTAAGGGCTATAGAAGATGCTTATATTAAAAACGGGGTAAAAGTACATTTAACTTCAAAAGCCCAAAAACTGAGAATGATAACATTACTTTGTGAAATACTTCAGAATCATATAAGATGGTTTTATGCTTATTTTATGTCAGAGATACCAAAGTCATATGAAACATTTACTGATTATATCCCTTTTGAGGGGAGAAAATGGAAGTCAGGGCTTTCCCTTAGCAATTATCCTATTAAAATTATAGCCGTATTTGGTGGGCAATGGCCTCATAACTCTTATGCTATGCCTGGTGGAATCACATCAGATTTTTCATATTATGAGCTAAGCATTGCTAAAAACCTCATATCTGAATTTATAAAAGGTATTGAGGAACAAATCCTCGGAATAGCTTTGGATAAGTATTTGTCTTATTCTTACGAAGAGCTTTTAAATCATAACAAAAGACATTTGGGGGATTTTATAAAAATATCTTTAAAACAAGATTTCATAAACAAGGGTATATCTTTTGACAGTTTTATAGTGGGTGGCGAAATAGATTATTATGTAGAACCATATATATTGAATAAAGAAAGTGTAAAGGCTTTTGATATAAATAAAATAAAGATGAAAGAGCATGAGTTTAAAAATGTAAAAGAGATAACCGGGGTAATCTACGAAGGCAAGCATCTTGTTACGGGCCCTGTGTCAAGAGGGCTATTATCCTCAGGAGGGTTGTTAAAAACAATATATAAAAAGCATAAAAACTCAATATTTTTAAGAGTATTGGCCAGATTAGACGAGATAATAAATTTAAGTTATATCGTTAAAAACCTTTTAGATGAAGTGGATCCAAAAGAACCATCTTTTATAAGTCCGCAGATAGATTCAAAAAGTTTTTCTGGAGAAGGGATAGGTATAGTAGAAGCTTCGAGAGGTACACTCATACACAAAATATCTATAGAAAATGGGCTCATGAGAGAATACAAAATAATAACTCCTACTTTGTGGAACTTAGGATACTATGAGGATATACATCAAAACCCAGCACAAAAAGCCATAATAGGACTCGATTCAGAAACAGAAGCCTATATTTGCCTTAGAAGTTTTGATGTTTGTGCTTCCTGTATCAGTTATTAAGCATATAAGCATGAATTTATATTTTTATAACATAATATCATTGACAATAGATTACATTGGTGCTAAACTAAACTAATGAATATTTATTCATAAGGAGGTTTTTATGATAGATGGTAAAGAGACTTTTTGGAAAGCGCTTAAAAGACACGGGGTAAGCAGAAGAGAATTTTTAAAGTTCTCCGCTATCATCACGGGCCTTATGGGACTTCCGCCAGCCATGATACCAAAGGTGGTGGAAGCTATGGAAACAAAACCAAGGGTACCGGTGTTGTGGGTGCATGGACTTGAATGCACATGTTGTTCTGAGTCTTTTATAAGGTCTGCCACACCTCTTGCCTCTGATGTGCTTCTTACTATGATATCCTTAGAGTACGATGATACATTGTCCGCCGCTTGCGGGGAAGCTTTGGAAAAACACGCGGATGACATCATGAAAAAATACCACGGAGAATACATATTGGCGGTGGAGGGAAATCCACCTCTTGGGGATGATGGGATGTATTGCGTGGTAGCGGGCAAACCCTTTTTAGAACAGCTAAAAAAATACGCGGAAGGGGCTAAGGCGGTGATCGCTTGGGGTTCTTGTGCTTCTTGGGGATGCGTGCAGGCGGCCAAACCAAATCCCACAACAGCAGTGCCCATCCACAAGGTAATTACAGACAAACCTATAGTGAAGATACCCGGATGCCCACCAATACCAGAAGTGATGACTGGTACCATTATGTATAGTGTGCTTTTTGGAAAACTACCACCCCTTGACTCTCAGGGAAGACCAAAGATGTTTTATGGAAACAGAATTCATGATACATGTTATAGAAGAGCGTTTTTCAACGAAGGTATGTATGTGGAGCAGTTTGACGATGAAGGAGCAAAGAAAGGATGGTGTCTTTACAAGATGGGATGTAGAGGCCCTACCACTTACAACTCCTGCGGAAATCTAAGATGGTACAACGGCCTTTCTTACCCAATCCAATCTGGACATGGATGCATAGGATGTTCGGCGGATGGATTCTGGGACAACGGAGACTTTTATTCCAGAGAGCAAAACATACCGTTTGTCGGCACGGAGTCAAACGCAGATAAAGTAGGTGCAATAGCGGTGGGAGCAGCCGCTGTGGGTGCTGTGACTCACGGAGTTATCAGCAAAATTCGTGCAGGGAAAAAGGAGGATTAATTTATGAGTACAAGAGTGGTGGTAGACCCAGTTACACGTATTGAAGGACATTTGAGGTTGGAGATAGAAGTGGATGAATCCTCTCATAAGGTTACAAACGCTGTATCAGCGGGTACGATGTGGAGAGGTATTGAGCTTATAGTAAGAAATAGAGACCCAAGGGAAGTATGGGCGTTTACCCAGCGTATATGCGGGGTGTGTACCACTATACACGCATTGGCTTCGGTGAGAAATATAGAGGATGCCCTTTATATAGAGATACCAAAAAACGCAAACTACATAAGAAACATTATGCTTGGGACTTTGTATAACCACGACCATTTAGTACACTTTTATCATCTTCACGCCCTTGATTGGGTATCCCCCTTAGAGGCGATAAAGGCTGACCCGGTAGCCACGGCCTCATTACAAAACCAACTGCTTCAAACTTACGGCGGTATCATATCTTTTTATACAGATTACCTTGGGGGCAACGCTTATCCAAGAAAATTTCCAAAAGCAACGCCCGGGTATTTTAAGGCTTTTCAAGATAAGATAAAAAATTTAGTCCAAAGTGGACAGCTTGGTATATTTGCTGCAAACTGGTGGGACCATCCAGACTATAAAATACTTCCCCCAGAGGTGCATCTTATCGCCATAGCTCATTATCTCAACATGCTTGATGTCCAAAGGGAACTCGTAATCCCTCACGTGGTATTTGGTGGTAAAAACCCTCATCCTCACTACATAGTGGGCGGTATGAATTGCTCTATATCTATGGACGATATGAACGCCCCTATAAATATGGAACGCTTGGCGGTGGTGGAAGACGCTGTTTATACCCAAGCGGAAGCTGTAAACTTATTTTATCTCATAGACCTTCTTGCGATAGGTCAGATATATGTACAAAAGGGTTGGACCTATGGGGGTGGTTTGGCAAAGGATAGGGTGTTAGGTTATGGAGATTTTCCAGATGAGCCTTATAAAAGCATAAAAAACGGGGATTATTTTAACAAGATTTTATACCATTCAAACGGGGTGGTGGAAAACTTTTCCCAAGGTGTAGAAAAAGCAAAGTATTATCCACTAAACGAAAAAGACCTCACAGACCCAACTATCATCCAAGAATGGGTCACTCACTCATGGTATAAATACCCAAACAACAACGAAGGGCTTCATCCGTGGAACGGCATCACAGACCCATATTATACCGGACCAAAAGAAGGCACAAAAACTAATTGGAAATACTTAGACGAAAACGGCAAATACTCTTGGATAAAAGAACCTCGTTGGAGAAATCTGCCCGCCGAAGTGGGACCTTTGGCAAGGTATATAATCACTTATACCGCTGTAAAGCAAGGTCATATAAAACCCTCTTGGATGGATGAGATGGTGGTAAATCAGATAGATTTTGTATCAAAAGCCCTAAACTTACCCCCTCAGGCGTGGATGCTAAGCACCGTCGGAAGGACAGCCGCTAGAGCCTTGGAATGCCAACTTGGAGCAAACGCTTCAAACTACTTCCTTAAAAAGCTCTACGACAACATAAAATCTGGGGATACCTCTGTGGCAAATATGGAAAAATGGGACCCTTCCACTTGGCCAGAATCTACAAAAGGAGTGGGTGTATCCGAGGCCCCAAGAGGAGCCTTAGGGCATTGGTGTATTATAAAAGATAAGAAGATAGAAAACTATCAGGCGGTGGTACCCACTACTTGGAACGGCTCACCCAGAGATGAGAAAGGTCAGCAAGGGGCTTTTGAAAGGGCTATGCAAGATACAATTGTGCTTATAGCAAAAGAACCCCTTGAAATATTAAGAACCGTGCATTCGTTTGACCCTTGTCTTGCTTGCTCTACGCATGTTTATAACACAGAAGGTGAAGAGATAACAACATTCCATGTAGGAGGGGCTTGCTATGAGTGAAATAAAAAAGTATTATCTTTTTAGCCCGTCCCTAAGAATAGCCCACTGGGTATGGGCTTTGGCTATATCCATACTTTTTATAACCGGCATATACATAGGAAATCCGTTTTTCATAGGGAATGCAGGTTATAGCGCCACTTTTGGGGATTTGCACGCTATGACAATGAACTACATAAGATTTATCCATTTTAGCTTTGGATACATACTCTTATCCGCTCTTATTTTAAGATTTGGTATAATACCTTTTAGAAAAGCTGATAGACTTATAATACCCAAACTTTGGACAAAAGAATATTGGGAAAACACTGTGGATACTTTAAAAAATTATCTTTTTATCACCAAAAGCCATAGACTTTATGTGAGAAATCCCTTAGCAAGAACCGCCTATTTTGGACTTTTTTTACTTTTGATATTTGAAGTGATTACCGGGTTTGCAATGTATGGAAGGTCAAACCCCGGAGGGTTTTGGGATAAGGCATGTGGATGGATAATACCGATGCTTGGTGGTGAATACCAAGTACACAGATGGCATCATTTGATAGCTTGGGTTATAGTGCTTTTTGTAATAGTGCACGTTTATATGGTTATAAGAGAAGACGTCTTGAAAAAAGATGGAGAAGTCTCTTCTATGATAAATGGCAACAAATTTTATGAACACATACCAGCGGACATAAAAGAT
>CAZDZN010000017.1:10202-24664 GCA_964509905.1 uncultured Aquificaceae bacterium | reverse complement strand
CTTTATCAGATTGCAATATTGTTTGAAAAAGATAAATCGGTTATTTCAAGGCATATAAAAATATTTTCGAAACAGGAGAATTAAAGAGAGAGTCAACTATTGCAAAATTTGCAACAGTTCAAATTGAGGGAAAAAGAAAAGTAAAAAGAACAGTAGAATATTTTAATCTTGATGTAATAATATCGGTTGGCTACCGTGTAAATTCAAAAAAAGCCACCCAGTTTAGAATTTGGGCTACAGATGTTCTGAAAAGTTATTTAATAAAAGGTTATGCTGTAAATGAAAAAAGACTTACACAGGAAAAGTTAAAAGACCTTGAAAAGACGAGATGTCAAAATTTGCTTTAACAAAAGACCAAAGAAGAACTCTTGCAAATAGATTTAAAGACCCCGAAGACAAACTAAAACTTGTTATAGTTGTTGATATGTGGCTTACAGGTTTTGATGTGCCTTGCCTTCACACCATGTATATTGACAAGCCTATGAAAGGTCATACGCTTATGCAGACTATCGCAAGAGTGAATAGAGTCTATAAAGATAAGACAGGTGGGCTTATTGTGGATTACATAGGGATAGCATCGGATTTAAAAGAAGCTCTGTCTTTTTATGCAGATAGCAGTGGCAAAGGAGACTCCGCTAAACTTCAAGAAGAATCTGTTAGGATAATGCTTGAAAAGTTTGAAGTTGTGAAAGATATGTTTTATGGCTTTTATTATAAAAGATATTTTAACGCTTATACTTCTGAAAAGCTAAAAATTATCCTTGAAGCAGAGGATTTCATACTTGGACTTGAAAATGGAAAGAAAAGATACATTGACGCACTAACCGCCCTTTCAAAAGCTTTTACTATGGACATCCCCCATGAAAAGGCTCTGGAGATAAAAGAAGAAGTTGCATTTTTTCAGGCTGTAAAATCAAGGCTTGTAAAATTTAATAGAGATAAGGAAGAGAATACTGATAATGTTGAAACAGCGATAAAGTAAATCGTGGATAAAGCCGTATATTCAAGCGGTATTATTGATATATTTGATGCCGTAGGTATAAAGAAACCAGACATATCTATATTGTCTGATGATTTTTTAGAAGAGATAAAGAGTATGAAGCACAAAAACTTAGCTATAGAAGTTTTGAAAAAGCTTATAAACGATGAAATAAAAGGTCGCATAAAATAAATTTTGTAAAAGGTAAATCTTTAGAAAAATCCTTAGAAGAGTTGATAAGAAAATATAACAATAAGCTCTTAACAGCAGCAGAAGTAATAGATGAGCTTATAAAACTCGCAAAAGAGATAAAAGAATCTGATAAAGAACCAAAAGAAATGGGGCTTACTGATTATGAATATGCTTTTTATTGTGCTGTAGCACAAAATGAAAATGCGAGAGAGTTAATGGGAAAAGAAAAACTGAGAGAACTTGCAACAGTTTTATATCAAAAGGTAAAAGAAAATACAACTATTGACTGGACAATAAGAGAAAGTGCAAGGTCAAGATTGAAAGTAATCGTAAAAAGAACCCTGCGACAGTATGATTATCTTCCAGATATGCAAGAACTGGCAACGCAAACCGTTTTAGAACAAGCAGAGCTAATAGCCTCTGAATTAACTAAAGATACGTGAGCCCTGAAATTTGCAAGATATTTTCTATCAATTAGCCGTTAATCCGTGGTATACTTGCGATCCGTGGCTTAGCATGCGAAAAGAATTATGATTTTAAAGTATTCTATTATGCTACTATTGGTGGATATTCTATCCATCAGCTTGACTTAGCAAAGGGTTATTGATAAAATAGATGTATGAAAACAGATGAGATAAGGCAAAAGTTTTTGAGCTTTTTTGAAAATAAAGGTCATACTGTGGTAAAAAGCGCGCCGATTGTGCCGAAAAATGACCCTACACTTTTATTTGTGAATGCCGGCATGGTACCTTTTAAAAATGTGTTTTTGGGGCTTGAAAGTTTGCCTTATAAAAGAGCTACTTCTTGTCAGAAGTGCTTTAGGGTATCTGGTAAGCACAACGACCTTGAAAGTGTGGGCCGTACCACAAGACATCATACATTTTTTGAAATGCTTGGAAATTTTTCCTTTGGAGATTACTTTAAAAAAGAAGCAATTGCTTATGCTTGGGAATTTATAACGGAGGTATTGAAGCTTCCAAAAGATAAGCTTTATGTGAGCGTACATCAAAAAGATGATGAAGCTTATAATATATGGCAAAACGACATAAAAATTCCTACAGAGAGAATATGGAGAATGGGAGATGAAGATAATTTCTGGCAGATGGGAGATGCGGGACCTTGCGGTTATTCATCAGAGATTTACATAGATAGAGGTGAAAAATATAATAAAGATGAGAGATACTTAGAGATTTGGAATCTTGTGTTTATGCAATTTAACAAAGACAGCTCAGGCAACATTACCCCTCTTGCCAAACCATCCATCGATACAGGAATGGGACTCGAAAGAATTGCATCCATCCTTCAAAACAAAGAGTCAAACTTTGAAATAGATATAATCATGCCTATTATAAACTTCGTAGAAGATATATCTCACAAAAAATACAAAACCAATGAAGAGACAGATATTGCGATGCGAGTTATATCAGACCACGCCAGAGCTTGCACTATAGCTATATCAGAAGGAGTGCTTCCCTCGAACGAAGGGAGAGGCTATGTGATAAGAAGGGTATTAAGAAGAGCAGTAAGGTTTGGTTATAAGATAGGGATAAAAGAAGAGTTTTTGCACAAGTCTGTGGATGTGGTAATAGATCTTATGAAAAATGCCTATCCAGAGCTTATTCTCAACAAAGATTTTGTTAAAAGCATAATAAAATCAGAAGAATCAAGATTTTTAGAGACATTGGATAAATCCATAGAACTTTTCGAAGAGTACGTAAAGGCAAATTCTTCAAACCTCATAAGCGGAGATTTTATCTTTAAAGCCTACGATACCTTTGGATTTCCATTAGACATACTCCAAGAGATGGCCCATGAGCACAGCAGGGAATTAGACCTTAAAACATTTTATGAGCTTTTAGAAAAACAAAAAGAAGAATCCAGAAAAACCTTTAAAGGCTCAAAAGCTGTAAAAGAGATATATCTCAACCTAAAAGACAAGGTAAACAGCGTATTCACTGGATACAATAGCACAGAAGAGGATGCAAAAGTTCTGGCCATTATAAAAGGCAATACTTTGATGGATGCATTAAAAGAAGGGGAAGAAGCGGAGATAATCCTTGATAAAACATCATTTTATCCAGAAAAAGGCGGGCAAATAGGGGACAGTGGAATCCTTGAAAATCAAGAGGGACTTTTTGTGGTGGAGGATACTCAAACTCCCACAGAAGGGATCATAATCCATAAGGGCAAGCTCATAAAAGGAGTGTTGAAAATATCGGATATTGTAAAAGCCAAAATAGACAAAGAACGTCGAGAAGACATAAAGCGTCACCACACAGCCACTCATCTTTTACATGCAGGACTTAGAAACATGTTTGGAGAATCTATAAGACAAGCGGGTTCTTATGTGGGGGACGAGTTTTTAAGATTTGATTTTACATTTTATAGAAGTCTGAAACCAGAAGAATTGGAAACCCTTGAGGCTATGATAAACGAAGAGATTATGAAAAACCAAGAAGTGAGCGTAAAAGAGCTTCCTTACAAAGAAGCTATAAAAACAGGAGCTATAGCAATATTTGAGGAAAAATACGGTGATACAGTGAGAGTCATATCCACAGGGGATTTCTCCAAAGAGCTGTGCGGCGGTACTCATGTGCAGCGCACCGGTGATATAGGATATTTTAAAATCTTCTCAGAATCTTCTGTTGGGGCGGGAATTAGGCGTATCATAGCAAAAGCCGGTAGAAAAGCCGTAAGACAATCCTACGAAGATTCATCACTTTTAAAAGCTATATCCCATGAGCTAAACACATCCAAAGAAGATGCTACCTCAAAACTCCAAGAGCTAAAAGAAGAGCTAAAACAAAAAGACCAAGAGCTTCAAAATCTAAAGTCAAAACTTGCAAGACTTGAGGCAAAATCCTCCATAAGATCTGAAGAGGTATCTGGTATAAATATATATTACGGAATACTGGAAGAAGCATCATTAGAGAATCTAAGAGAAATAGCGGATTCCTTGAGGCAAAAAGACCACACTATCGTATTTTTAGCCACTAAAAGCCTAAAAATAAACATCCTCTTAGCTAGATCAAAGGATTTAGATTTGGATATGTCAAAACTAATCAAAGAAATCGCGAAACCCATAAGTGGCTCTGGAGGTGGAAGAGCGGATTTGGCCCAAGGCGGAGCTCAAGATCTATCAAATTTTATGAGTTCAATAAAGCTATTAAAAGAAAGTATTGGAAAATAGATATCTTGGTTAAACACTAATTCAAAATTTAAAGGCATTCGTAAACTAAGTCAAATAACACAACATTGATCCAATATTTATATAACAACTTTACATTTATTTAAGGTTTTTAGCTTTTAAAAAAAATAAAAAACCCTCCCAAAGGGAGGGGTGTATATCAATGAAGACCCATCTTGTCTAAGAGTCTGCCTCTGTATATGTATATTGCTATACCAAAGAGTATCAAGAATACGAGGGTTACAACACCCATTTCAAAGCGCCTTGTTTGTTCGGCCGGGGAAGGTTCGTTTACGGCTCTCATATAAGCTACCACTTCAGCAGCCTCTTTGGGTTGACCTTGTAAAATAGGCGGCATAGCAGTACCTGGAAGTATTTTGCCAGGATCTTGAACCCAATTAAACAGATATTCTGGGCCTCTGGCTAAATACATAGTGGATAAGTCTGGTGGAACTTTACCAAATTGAGATTTTAAAGTATGGAGCTCAGAAGAAAACGCTGCGTTATACACATCTTCCGGAAGAAACATAGCAAAACCTTTGGTGTCTTTGTGAAATGGAGCTATAAGGCTATCCGTAGGTATAGGTTTAGCAAATTCTTTTATGATAGTTTTATAGTTTGGATCCGATTGCACGGACAACGGATAAACCCCATCGTATCTGAGAGAATGACAGGCGGAGCATTGCTGAGTTACTATTTGACGCCCTGCTGCTATGATTTGAGGGTTATCGCTATATATCATAGCTTTGTATTGAGCAGGTAAAGGATATTCTGTCTCATGCACAAAAGGATTTTTCACCCAAATGATAAAGAAAAAGCCTATCACAAAAAGCGTAAAGAATATTGTTTTCAATATGCTTCCAATACTCATCATTTACCTCCCTTTGTTGAAGTTTCTATTTCAGAAGAGCTTTTCATCTTAGCAGCACCAAGTTCTATAAAAGATATTATAGGCAAAGATATGAAGAACAAAAATAGTAGTGCTGTAAAAAATAGACCTATCTTAGCTACTTCCGGAGTAGCTGGCAACGTACCCACTACTGTAAGAGCAGCGCCTGCTGTCATAAACACTATATACATAATAAAGAAAAGAGGCCTTCTTCTAGCACTTCTTATAGGAGAAAAATCAAGCCATGGTAATAAAAGTATAAGCCCTAAAACGAGGTTAAATGTTATAAAACCTATAAATTTATTTGGAATAGATCTAAATATAGCATAGAATCCTTTTAGATACCATTCTGGGGCAATTTCAGCAGGAGTTTGAAGAGGATTTGCCGGTTCCCAGTTTGTACCTGGTAAAAATTCTTTCATGTAGAAAAATACGAAGAAGAAAAACAAAGCCAAATAAAACATCGCTACTGCACCTTCTTTTAAGGTTACATAAGGATGGAAATTTACACCTTCTTTTTTCTTATCGTAGGGCATACCATCTGGATTTGATATACCAGCAGCTCTTACTAAGAATAGATGTATGCTCACCACACCAAGAAGTATAAGAGGCAATATCAATACATGCAATGCGAAGAATCTACCAATAGCCAAATTACCAAGCGTGTATCCACCTCTCATAAGAAGAGATACGGTCTCACCTATTACACCCGGGATAGCACCTGGTATTTCAACGGTAACCTCTGTAGCCCAATAAGACAATTGACCCCAAGGCAACACATATCCTGTGAGAGCTGTAAGAAGAAGCAAGAAGTATATAATAAATCCCATTACCCACACAAGTTCTCTGGGTTTTTTGTAAGCATTATAATATATACCTGTAAACATGTGAAGATATACCACAGCTAAAAAGAAGTTTGCCCCCGCAGCGTGTATACTTCTAAAAAGCCAACCATAAGGAACTACCTTCCATATGAAAAGTGCCGTACTATCAAAAGCCAATGTATCGTAAGGCTTATAATACATCAAAAGAATCATACCAGATAGGATTTGAATCGTAAAAGCCACAATAGCCAAAACACCAAAAGCATACGGAAAAGTAAGGTTTTTGGGGACTTTGTAGTCTACCATCTGCTCTTTAAAAATTTCACTTAAGTGCGTTCTTTCTTCTATATAGTTTGCCAGCTTACCAAACATACGTTAGACCTCCTTATATTAGGTATATGGATCCCAGAACTTCTTAACAAATCCTGGAGTACCTATCTCAAGCGTATTACCATTTAGATTTTGCGGCGGTATACCAAGTGGTAATGGAGCTGGGCCAAGTATGTTATCCCCCCAAGGAGTATAAATGCTGCCATGACAAGGGCAGTGAAATACTGGAATATTAGAGGGACTCATGGCACTATCACCGTCTGGTTTCCAAAGCGGAATACAGCCTAAGTGTGTACATTTAGCTATAATAGCATATACATTATGGTTGCCCAATATATCTTTGTTGTGGTTTTTGTATCTGTTGTTCCTTTCAGGACCACTCCAATTGAAGGGCGTGGGCAACATCATAACAAAAATTGGAAAACCTTTCCAGGATGTAACTCTAACATCCATAGGTTTCAATTGGGATACGTCGTAATCTACTTTTGACTGCAAGGCTGCAGCGGCACTTGGTCCTAAGCTTTTAAGAATAGGATAGGCAGCTCCTACGGCAGCTACAGCACCAAAAGCACCTACCACGTACTGCACAAAATCACGCCTTGATGCTTCCATAAAATACCTCCTTAATTCTCAATCTAAAAGTATAACACAAAACCATAATTATTTTAATATTAAATACATTAGAATTTCAATATATAAAGAATTTCTTATAATCACTAAAGCCAAAGTTATAACATAAGTTAAATTTTTTTATAAATTTATTATCTTATGAAGAGCTTTATAGATAAATTTAGCGGCATGCTTGTGAAAAAACAAAAGGAAGAGGCTAAAAACAAGGAAACTTATATAGGGGATATTGAGATAAGGCCGGATTATCTGGAGCAAGACCCAGACGCCAGAATAGAAGAATACTGGGTTGAGTCTATGGCAACCTCAGAAGATGGATACTGGTTTGTAGCTGGAAGGAGGCACGGGCTTTTTAGTTTATATAAGTACAACGGTAATATCGTAAGACTTCCCGCAAGACCACCTTCCCAAGCAGTTATAGATATCATATTTAGAAATAAATATCTTACCATATCAAGCCCTCCCTATGTATCTGTATATGATATGGTGGATTTTTACAATCCCAAAACTTGGAAAAGTATAAAACTATCCCAAGAAGGATTAAGACCAGCTGGTGGTTTAGATTTAGAGGATAGAACGCTTATATATGGAGCTATATCAGATCAAGTAGTAATGGTGGAGTTGGATTTTAGCTCCAACTTAGTAGAGCCTAAGAGCACATTTAGGCTTCAAGGTTTTGGCGGTATAAAGTCTATTAAAATACTAAAAAACAAAAGCATTCTATTTACAGGCCCGAAAAAAGCCATCATCACAGATATAAACGGCAACATCATACATAGTATAGAGATAGGCTCTTCTTGCGCTCATCTAAAAGACGACATTCTTTATTTAGCTGGAAAAGAATTGGTGGCTTATGATCTATATAAAAAACAAGATATATTTAGATATCCTTTATCCTTCAATCCAAGCGATATGGACACATATGAAAATATACTATTTATAGCAAACGCTGAAGAAAATAAACTTACATTTTTTGATTTAGATACTGTAAAAGAAATAGGGATCCTTGAAGAAGGAGGGTATTCAACTGTTAAAGTTTCAGTGGATGGATCTATATACACCTCATATGTAGACAAAGAAAATAAGCTTTACTATATTAAAAAATTTCAAACAAATCTATTGGATATCTACTATCCAAAAGAAAGACAAGAATCAATAAGGAAAAACGCCCAAAGACTATACAAAAATTTTAAGAAAAAGATAAATACAGGAAATACTGAAGACCTGCCAGAGTTGTTTGAGCTAAAAAGTCTTATACAGTACCCTTTTAAAGATATAAGAGTGCTTATAGAAAAAGCTCAAGAAGAATTGGAACAAAAACGCATAGACTTGAAGTTTGAGGCTTTTAAAAGCAAAATACAAAACATAGATGCCAAAACCTACGATGAGCTTATAGAATTTGGGAAAAGCCTTGATGAGTCTTACAAAGAAGAGTTTGAAAAGCTAAAAGAGCAAACCCTAAACGCTTTAAAATCTCTCACAGAAAATTATTTAAAAGATGTAGAGCAAAGACTTATAAACTCAAATATCACAAGCCAAATCCAAGCAGAGGGTTTTGAAGAGGTGAAAAAAGCAAGAGAATACTTTTTAAACCTGCCAAGGGACATTCAGTCTGAGGCTTTTGATAGACTCAATAAACTCGTTCAAAGATTCATAATAAACGCAAGGTTGGAAAAATATAAGATAACCATAGAGAAAGACAAGGTAAAAGTGGTAGATGTTTATATAGATATACCAAAAGACAATCCCAAAAGGCTAAAATGGCAATTAAAGGTGGAGGAGAAAATCGTAATAGAACAAAAACTCTACTCTAAGATATCTTTTGTAAGGGAAGACGGCATCACGAGAGAGCCCAAAAGATATAACAACTACCTCACAATAGACGAAATGAGACATAAGCCAATATGGGTATCAAGGTATCTATCAAAATTAAACGGCATATTCTCTATACAAAATCAAGCAGCTTTAAAGCCGACCGTTAGCTTTGAAGATACTCCTTGGTTTGTAAGAAATTTAGAGATTATATCAAAAGCCCTAAACGAGCAGTTAAAATACAATGAAGGCATAGTGATAATAGAAGGTGATGCAGGCGTGGGAAAAAACTTTCTTGTAGAAGTTTACAGTGCCCTCACCCGAAGGCCTCTTTTTATTATACCATGTCATTCTAAAATGGAGAAAGAAGATATCACATTTGTCTACGAATATGACCCAAAAGTGGGCACCAAAAGAACCAAATCAAATCTCATAAGAGCATTAGAAACTCCAAATGCCATCATATACTTTGATGAAATAAACACGCTTCCCACATCGCTAGTAAAAGTGTTCAACCCTTTGTTTGATTACAGAAGATACATGTATTTATCGTACGATAGTTTGGTAAAAGCTGAAAAAAATATACTTTTTGTAGGAGCCATGAACCCTCAAAACTATCTTGGAGTATCGGAACTTCCCCAAGACATAAAATCAAGGTCAGACATCATTTATATCGATTATCCTCCTTTTGAAGATGAAAAAGGATTTTACTATCCAGATGAAGCTCTTATACTAAAAGATTATGTAAATGGTTTTGAAGCTTTTAGTAAAGAAGATTTCATATATTTATGGTATGACAAAATAAACGGTATAGCCCAAGATAGACTCATCTCAGCATCAGAACTTACACTAAAAAACCTATACAAGATTTTTGAACTCTTGAAAATCGCTTCAAACATAAGAAAAGCCTACAGAGACTATCAGTCGGGTCAGGCGGAAGAGCCCATTGATTTCGTGTTTTCTATGCGAGATACCATAAGATGCGCCAGAAGACTAAATGAAAGCGACAATGTAAAAGAGGTGGTAAAAACCGCTATACTTCCCAAAGTATCAAATCTATTTGAGCGTAAAAGCGTAGAGACGATAATAGAAGATGCTTAAAATATCATTGACAATTTTTTAAATCGGTTTAGCTTAAAATACCGATGATTGAAGAGCTTATAAAGCGTATAGATATCGTGAAGGAGATATCTTCTTATATAGAATTAAAAACAAGTGGAGCGAATTACTTAGGGAGATGTCCATTCCACGATGATTCAACCCCCTCTTTATCTGTATCAGAGCAAAAAAAAATATGGAGATGTTTCGGCTGTGGTAAAGGCGGAGATGTTGTAAAATTCATCTCACTATACGAAAATGTCTCTTACATGGAGGCTTTGGAGAAACTGGCAACAAAATACAATATACCCATAAATATAAGGGCAAAAGAAAAAGATGCCGAAATATACAAAGTTATGAAAATAGTCTCAGAGTTTTATCAGAATGAGCTCATCAAAAACCCTCAAGCACTTTCTTATGTAAAAGAGAGAAATATAAATCCGAAAACAATAGAGGAGTTTGGGATTGGATACTCACCAAATCATTATAAACTTATAGACTATCTTAAAAACATATCAGACCATTATCTTAATCTTTATAAAAGCACACAAAACCTAAGCATAAGCCCAACCAATATGAGAGATATTTTTTCAAACCGTATCATATTTCCCATAAAAGATGCCTCTTCGAGAGTGCTTGGATTTGGAGGACGAGTTATATCAAAAGATGAATCGGTAAAATACTTGAACTCCCCTGATTCGGATATATTCAAAAAATCAAAACTGCTTTTTGGTATAAATTTAAGCCTTGATTACATAAAAGAAAGGCAAGAGGCGGTATTGGTAGAAGGATATTTTGATGTATTAAGGTTATATCAAATAGGAATTAAAAACATAGTAGCTACTCTTGGTACAGCTTTTGGGACAGAACATGCCAAAATACTATCAAAATACGCAAAAAGAGCATATCTGTTCTTTGATTCCGACAATGCTGGAAAATCAGCTTCTTTAAGAACCGCTAAGATGCTTCTTTCAGCGAACATACAACCCCTTTATGTAGAATACTCCGAAAAAGATCCGGATGAATTTGGATTAAAGTACGACAAAAAAGGTGTTTTAGAGCTTTTATCAAAAGCAAGAAATTATTTGG
Organism: uncultured Aquificaceae bacterium; assembly: GCA_964509905.1. GTDB lineage: Bacteria > Aquificota > Aquificia > Aquificales > Aquificaceae > Hydrogenobaculum. The sequence continues at coordinate 13,637 of CAZDZN010000017.1, read as the reverse complement.
ATATAGCTATAGAATCAAAGAATATAGAGCTTTCTTTGGAGCTTGTGTCAAATATTCAAGATCCCCAGGTAATATACGAATACACCCAAAAGCTCATATCTATGGGTATCCCAAAAAATATGATCGAAGATTATATCACTGCAAACCTCACACGCAATAAAACTTCTATAAAATCTGTAGAGAAGCTATCCTACGATATACCTATGAAAGATAAAATCGTACTAAAAGCTTTAAAAGAATGCAATATAGATATAGACCTTATCGACATAGAATGGATAAACAAGGATGCCGTCATCATAGCAGAAAAAATAAAAGAAGGCATGGATTTAACTGATGAAGAGCTTCTAATAATCAACTCTGTTAAATTACCAAAAGAAGTGCTGGAAAAACAACTCTTTAATACGTTAAAAGAACAAAATACCGTTGATAAAGATAGACTTCTAAAAATAGAAAATACACTGAGCAGAAGAGCGTATCTAAAAAAATATTATTTAACTCATGGTAAAAGTTAAATTATGTTTATAAGTTTAATAGTTTGAAAGTTAAAGGAGGTTATATGGGAAAAGCGAAAAGTAAGGACCAGCTTTTAGAAGTGGGCAAAGAGAAAGGCTATGTAACCTATGACGATATCAATGAGTATGTGAGCGAAGATTTTGTTGAATCGGAAGATTTTGAAGCTCTTTTTGATATGCTGTCCGAAAAAGGTATACAGATCTTAGAAGATGATTCAGAGGCTTCTTTGAAAGAGTTTGAGGCAGAAGAGCCCTTAGACCATGATGATATGATAGTATCTGCAAACATAATGGAAGCCGAGATAAAGAATAACGACTCTGTTAGATACTATCTAAGAGAAATGGGTAAAATAGCGCTCCTTGGAAGGGCAGATGAGATAGAACATGCAAAATACATAGAGATAGGGAGAAAACAGCTAAGAAGAGGGCTTTTAAGAACATCCTTTTTAGTGGATATGGTTTTAAGATACTGGGGCAAAGTCTGCGATGGGAAGATGAGATCTCAAGAGATACTGGATGTCCAAGAAGAACATATGGAATACGATGAATATGAAGAACCAGACCACATAGATGATGTATTTATAGAAAAAGGTATAGAACTAGCAAAAAAATATAAAATCGTGCTTGAAAAAAGAATGCTTTTCTTAACTTACAAAGATGCAAAAACCAAGTCAGAGTATTTAAAAGCACATGCAGAAATGAACAAAACTTTAAAAAGCATAAATATAAAGTTTTCAAGATATGAAAAAATAGCAGATGAATTTATAAAACTTTATAAAAGCTATAAAACAAAACTAAACTCCTTCCAAATACAAAAAAGAAGATTTAAGGCGATACATCAAAATGTGGAAGAGCTTTTGTCTTATTACGACAAAGACAAAGAACTTCTCAAGAAAATAGAAAGACATATGGCTTTTCATGTATTTGAGATATCCAGATCCAACTATTTAGCCCTTCAAAGAGAAATAGAAGATATTGAGAGAAGACTGGGCGTTTTGCCAGAAGAATTAAATAAGGTTATATCCATAATAGAACATGGTAGAAAGCGTGTAAAAGACTCAAAAGACATCATGGTAAAATCAAACCTAAGACTTGTGGTATCCATTGCCAAAAAGTATATAAATAGAGGGCTTCATTTCTTAGACCTCATTCAAGAAGGCAATATGGGACTTATGAAAGCCGTGGATAAATATGATTACAGAAAAGGCTTTAAATTTTCTACCTACGCCACATGGTGGATAAAACAGGCTATTACAAGAGCTATAGCTGACCAAGCAAAGACCATAAGGATACCAGTACATATGATAGAAACTATCAACAAAATTTCCAAAGTATCCAAAAAGCTTTTCCAAGAAAACGGCAAAGAGGCTAGTCCAGAAGAAATTGCAAAAGTCTTAGATATGTCCCCCGAAAAAGTAAGAAAAATATTAAAATCCATTCAAGAACCCATATCCTTAGAAACCCCTATAGGAGACGACGAAGATACTCATCTAAAAGATTTCATAGAGGACTCTTCCATTTCAAATCCAGAAGAAGCAACCGCAAAACGCCTTTTGAAAGAACAAGTAGAAAAAATCATAAATACTCTGTCCGATAAAGAAAGAGAAGTGATAATGTATAGATTTGGCCTTGTGGATGGTATAGAGCATACGTTAGAACAAGTGGGTACAATGTTTAACCTAACCAGAGAGCGTATAAGACAGATTGAATCAAAAGCCATAAGAAAAATAAGACACCCAAGCAGGGCAAAGTATTTAAAAGATTTTGAATTAAACTAATATGAGCTATATTGTTAAAACTACCATACTACTTGGAGTTTTATCTGGTTTATTTTTAGCCGTTGGTTATGCCATCGGTGGTCAAAATGGGCTTATTATAGCGCTTGTTTTTGCGGCTTTTACAAACTTCATAAGCTATTATTATTCAGATTCTATAATCCTCTCTATGTATGGAGCAAGGGAGTTAAACCCGAGCGAAGCCCCTCATATATTTAATATAATATCCAAGTTAGCCCAAAGAGCGGACATTCCTGCACCAAGAGTATATCTTATAGAAATGGATCAACCAAATGCATTCGCCACTGGAAGAGACCCATCTCATGCAGCGATAGCTATCACCAGTGGTCTTATAAGGCTTTTAAACGATGACGAGATAACAGGTGTATTGGCTCACGAGTTCTCTCACATTAAGAATAGAGATATATTGATCGCTACTGTTGCAGCTACTATAGCGAGCGCCATAAGTGTACTTATAAATATATTTCAGTTTAGCCTCATATTTGGATCTTCCGAAAGAGATAGAAACTCAAATCCTATAGCTGCCATTCTTCTCATAATAATCACCCCTATTATAGCTGCTATAATACAGTTCGCCATATCAAGATCCAGAGAGTTTGCCGCAGATGCCACAGGGGCTCATATATGTGGATGTCCGCTTTTTTTGGCAAAAGCTTTGAAGAAGATACACGACTATGTAGAACAAACCCCAGTAGAAGTAAACCAAGGAACTGCTGCACTTTTTATAGAAAATCCAATGGGAAGCCTGGGTCAACTTTTTTCCACCCATCCTCCTACCGAAGAACGTATCAAAAGACTTGTAGATATAGCTAAAAGTATGGGTCAAATCTAAAAGGAGTGGTTTATGGCAAAACTTGTTGTAAATAAAAAAGTCATAGGGAATTTTGACATAGGTACAAAATTCCAAGATATACATGAGCTTATAGAAAAAGCAGGTGTTGAGTTTGGGTGTACTGATGGTCAATGCGGTGTTTGTGTAGCCACCGTTTTGAAAGGTTCAGAGGCTTTAAATGACGTATCGGAAAAAGAATCAGACACTCTTTGGAGGATAGGTGAATACGACGAAGACAGAAGACTCACCTGCCAATTAGAAATAGTAAAAGAGACTCCAGTGATAGAACTTCAAA
>CAZDZN010000017.1:8568-10150 GCA_964509905.1 uncultured Aquificaceae bacterium | reverse complement strand
TATACCTATATCAGACGGGGATAATGTCGCCGTAGAGGTAGCTCAAAACTCTAACATAGCAAACACGAAAAACACTCTTTATTTTTTAACGGGCAAAAAAGTAAAAATACTTAGCTTAAAAGAAGAAGAGTTTTTAGAACATTGGAATCAATTTTTATCAAGAGGGAATATAATTAAAGACCAAGAGGATATAAGACTCGAATTTGAGACTATAGATTTGGCAAAAGATGATTTGGAAAGTCCCGCCATTATTTTTGTAAACAACATACTATTAAAAGCCATAAAATCTGGAGCTTCCGACATACATATAGAGCCTTATGAAAAATCCGTATATGTGAGAATTAGAATCGATGGGAAACTCATAACGGTAGAAGAACTAACCAACAGCTTTTACCAAAGCGTATTATCACGGATAAAGGTCATAGCGAATATGAATGTTGCAGAAAAAAGACTCCCTCAAGATTCAAGATTTAGAATAAAGATATCAGACAAAGAGATAGACATAAGAGTTTCCACCATACCTTCACTTTTTGGAGAAAGGGTAGTGTTAAGAATATTAGACCAATCAAAGGCTTCCTTAGAATTAGAAGATTTAGGACTATCTGGAGAAGATTACAAAAATGTATTAAATATACTATCAAAACCATACGGCATCATACTTATGACAGGACCCACAGGTAGTGGTAAATCCACAAGTTTATACGCTTTTATAAAAAAGCTAAAAACTCCTTCTAAAAATATCATCACCATAGAAGATCCAGTAGAATATCAAATAGAAGGTATATCCCAAATTCAAGTAAATCCAAAAGTAGGACTTACCTTCGCCACAGGGCTCAGGTCTATCTTAAGACAAGACCCGGATATCATCATGATAGGGGAGATAAGAGATAAAGAAACCGCTGAGATTGCCATACAAGCTGCTCTAACAGGGCATCTGGTACTATCTACTTTACATACCCAAAACGCATTATCCAGCATAACAAGACTTTTTGACATAGGGATAGAACCCTTTCTAATAGCATCATCAGTAGAAGGTCTCATGGCTCAAAGGCTTGTAAGAAAAATATGCAGTCATTGCAAAACCCCATATAAACCCTCGGGGCTTGAACTAAAAGAGCTCGGGCTAACAAATCCAGAAGATAAAGAAAAATACACTTTTTATAAAGGTGTAGGATGTGAGCATTGCATGGGCTCAGGATATAAAGGGCGTGTCGGGCTTTTTGAGATTATAAATATAGATGAAAAAGCAAAAGTGCTTATCTCTCAAAATCCTTCTTGGGAGTATCTTAAAAGCCAAATACCCCACAAAACGCTTTTGGATGATGGTATAGATAAAATATTAAAAGGCATTACTACCATAGAAGAAGTACTTCAAGTGTGTAAGATAGAGCAAGAAGCATGAATATATTAATAGGCATCACTGGTGGCATCGCTTGCTATAAAACCTTAGAGCTTATTAGGCTTTTAAAAAAAGAAAATCACAATATAAAAACAATAATGACAAATTTTGCCCAAGAGTTTATCAGTCCTATGATTGTAAAAACCATTTCTATGGGCGAGGTTTACACCGATAAAAATTGGA
>CAZDZN010000017.1:3744-8523 GCA_964509905.1 uncultured Aquificaceae bacterium | reverse complement strand
CTAAACTGAGGTTTGGTATAGCGGACAATCTTCTTACTACCACAGCTCTTGCTTACAAAAACTACATACTCCTTGCTCCAGCTGCCAACAGTGTTATGTATGAAAAACCTATATCCCAAGACAATATAGATGCCCTCATAAGCCAAAAATTTAAAATAATAGAACCCTCATATGGAATACTCGCTTGCATGGAAGAAGGTATTGGTAAAATGGCCGAGCCCCAAGAGATACTATTTTACATAAAATCTGCAAACGAGGAGCCTATATACAAAGGCAAAAAAGCTCTTGTGATAGGAGGGGCTACCAAGGAGTATATAGATGATGTAAGATATATATCCAACGGGTCTTCTGGCAAAATGAGCAAGTACTTAGCACTTGGACTGAAAGCCCTTGGTGGACATGTAGATTTTATAGACCTATCAAATATGGATGTGGATAGAGCTTACGAAGGCATATCATCTATCTATCGAGATTATGATTTCATATTTATGAACGGGGCTGTCTCAGATTACAAGATATCTTCAAAGTTTGAGGGGAAGCTAAAAAAAACTGAAGATAAGATAGTGATAGAGCTTATTAAGACAAAAGACATATTAAAAGAACTGGGCAATCTAAAAAAATCTCATCAAAAACTCATCGGTTTTGCTTTAGAAGAAAAAGACAAACTTATAGAAAATGCCAAATCAAAGCTTATAAACAAAAATCTTGATGTAATCGTGGCAAATCCGATATCCGTGATGGGCTCTGAGGAATTTGAGGGTTATGTAATATCTCAAGGTGATGTCAAAAGCATAAATAAATTGCCAAAAGATATGGCTAGTATTGAGATTTTGAAAACAGTGCTGAATTTTATCATAGATTTATGAAAATTTTGTGCTATGATTATGATTTTGTGAGGTGAAACTATGGAAACGGTGGATACCAGAGGATTGTTTTGTCCGTTGCCACTCACACTTGTATCAAGGAAGTTAAAAGAGATGCCTGTCGGTGAAAAGCTCATGGTACTGGCTGATGACAAAGCCTTCAAAAAAGACATAGAGATATGGACTTTTGAATCTGGTAATAAGCTTCTGGAGTTCAAAGAAGAAGATAACTCTTATATAGCTATAATAGAGCGTGGTAAAGGATTTAAAGGAGAAAAGCTCATAGATAAAATAAAATTTATATCTTTGGGGATGAAGCTCCATATTATAAAGCATACGTTGGATTTAATACCTTTCAGAAAAGCCAAATATCTTGTTACATTTGTATCTGTATCAGAAGGGATAAGGGCGGATAAGTTTTTGCAAGAAAAAAACATGAACTCTTATGTAAAACTTCCAGTGCCAAAAGAGATATACCCTCATTGCGGTATTGTATTTGGCTTTTCATCCAAAGAAAAAGCTTTTGAAGTCTATCAGTTTCTCAAAAAAAACAAGTTTGCGGTGGAAGATGTATTTGGAATAGAAAAAGGCTCATATCCTAAACTCACCTAATGATATAATATTTATATGTATAAGCTCGTACTTTTAAGACATGGTCAGAGTCTTTGGAACTTAGAAAATAGGTTTACTGGCTGGATAGATGTGGATTTGTCCTCAAGGGGTATAGAAGAGGCAAAAAACGCGGCCAAAGTCCTTCTTCAAGAGAATATTACCCCAAACATAGCCTTTACTTCTTATCTTAAAAGAGCCATTCATACACTAAACATAGTCCTCGACGAGATGAATCTTCATTATATAGATGTTTTTAAAAGCTGGAGACTAAACGAAAGACATTACGGGGCCTTGCAAGGTCTAAACAAAAAAGAGACGGTAAAACTTCATGGTGAAGAACAGGTAAACATCTGGCGAAGAAGTTACGACACACCACCACCCCCTCTATCGCATAACGATCCAAACCATCCATGTCATGACTCAAGGTATAAACATGTAAGATGTCAAGACCTTCCCTCTTCTGAGTCTTTAAAAGATACATTAAAGCGAACCGTGCCTTATTTTCAAGATATGATAGAACCAAGCTTGCTTCAAAGAGGATGCGTTTTGGTAGCAGCACATGGAAATTCCTTAAGAGCTATCGTAAAATACTTAGAAAATATGTCAGACCAAGAGATTACCAAGCTAAATATACCCACAGGCATACCGCTTTTATATATACTGGATGAGGCTTTTAATATCAAAGAAAAAAGATATATAGCGGATGAAGAAACGCTAAAAAGAGCTGTGGAAGAAGTGGCAAACCAAACTAAAGCATGAATACAAAAGAGCAGGCTCTAAATCTATCAAAAGAGGCGCTAAAACAGCTGTTGGAATGTGGAACTGAAATAGATGAGCTTTATAGGCTTTTTAGAGAATTAAGGATAGCAGAAGATGAAAGCCCAAACTTCCAAAGCGCTATACTAAATGTAGAACACGCTTTTTTCATGAGTGTACAGTCTCTAAATATCCTAAAAGAACAACTTAAACTTTTAGAAATCGCTTCAAAAAAACAAGAGATATGATAGAGCTTATCATAAACGGCAAAACTGTAAAACTCAAAGATTTTCCATCGAGGGCTTTAGAGAGTACCATAATGGGTTTTTTAAAAACCTTAACGCTTCAAGAGATACCAAAAAACATCACGATACACATAAAAGATGCCACAGATAAAGATAAGCCCTGAGGAGTCTGGATTTAGGATAGACCAAGTTATATCAAAGCTTTGTCCAGATATCTCAAGAGAATACATAAAAAAAATTATCCAAAAAGAGGGAATTATCTTAAACAACGAAAAGATATTCAAAGGCTCAAAAAAAGTGTATGAAAACGATGTATTGGAGTTTGAGATCCCAAAACCCCAAAAGTTACCTTTAAAAGCTCAAAACATAGATATAGAGATTTTATACGAAGACCAAGATCTGGCAGTGCTTATAAAACCTTCCGGCATGCCTTCTCATACTGGGCCAGGACACGAAGAAAACACGCTGGTAAACGCACTTCTTCATAGATTTAAAGACCTATCGGTGATAGGTGGGATAGAAAGACCAGGCATTGTGCATAGACTGGACAAATACACCAATGGGCTTATGGTGGTGGCAAAAAACGATTTTACCCACAACGCTTTGTCTTTGATGTTTAAAAACAAGGAGGTAAAAAAATACTATAAGGCTGTAGTCCAAGGCATACCGAGATTTCAAAGTCAAACTATCCAGACTTTTATCCGAAGACATCCCACAAATAGATTAAAGTTTGAAGTGGCTCCTGAGGGCAAACTTGCCATCACTCATTACAGTATAGAAAAAACCCTAAACAAATCCTCTCTTCTCGACATAAAAATAGACACAGGGCGTACCCATCAAATAAGAGTACATATGTCTTACCTCGGACATCCTTTGATAGGAGATACGCTTTATGGCTATAAGCATGCTCACTTTGACAAAACACTTGAAAATATCATAGAGGATAGGTTTTTACTTGTGGCCTACAAACTTTCTTTTATCCATCCTAAAAGCCAAAAATCTATGGATTTCGAAATAGATATACCAGATTATTTTAAAGAGGTCCTAAGATATTTAGAAAAATAACGGGGCTAAAAAAGCCCCAAAAGATTATTTAATCTCGCCTTCCCAATACTCTATGGCGCCTGAGATGTTGTCAGAATTTTGTTTGATACTATCGTACATGGATTTCATGAATCTTTCGCAACCTTCCACTGGAGCGTGCTTTGCCACGCTTTCAATCTCTTTTAAAAGCTCGTCGTTTTTGGCTTTTAAAAGCTTAAGACCCTCTATGTAAGCTTTTACCTTTTGTCTATCAAAATCCATCTTAACCTATCTCCACTCTGCCTTTATCATCATAAACATAAAGCTTGCCTTCGGCCTCATCTTGGGTTTTCTTATGAGACCCATCGCAAAAAGGGAAAGCCTCTGATAATCCACATGTGCAAATCCATATTTCCTCATCAGCTTTTAGCCGAATCGGACCTTTTCCAGCATGTTTTACAAGTCTCGCCATAAGAGCACCTCCTAAAATTGATACTTCCAATATAAAATATAAATATATTTTTGTCAAGTATGCACTTTTTATTTACTATGTTTCTAAAAATATACCTTTACCCCAAATAAGTTTGTGCTAAAATAATAGACTATGGTTGAGATAGAGTATATCCCTCAGCAAATAGAAAACGAAATATCAAAAGAGTGGACAAAATCAAATACATATAGCATAATAGAAATTCCATATAATAAAAAAGTTTTTGGCATGGTGATACCCCCTCCAAATGTTACCGGTGTCCTTCACATAGGGCATGCTCTTAACATAACTTTGCAAGATATCATGGCGAGATTTAAGCGTATGCAAGGATATGTGGTGATATGGGTACCGGGTTTTGACCATGCGGGTATTGCTACGCAATTTGTGGTGGAAAGAGAACTCTCCAAACAAAACATATCACGCTTTGACATAGGAAGAGAAGAATTCATTAAAAAAGTATGGGAATGGGTTTATATATCTAAAACCAACATAAAAAATCAAGTACAAAAACTTGGTGCTTCTGTGGATTGGTCAAGGGAGCGCTTTACAATGGATGAGGGTTTTTCAAGGGTTGTAAGATATACTTTTAGAAAGCTATATGAAGAAGGACTCATTCAAAAAGACACCTACATTATAAATTGGTGCCCAAAAGACCTCACTGCTCTATCCGACCTTGAGGTAGAGCACGAAGAAGAGCAAGGAAAGCTTTATTATATAAAGTATCCGGTGATTGGCTCTGATGAATATATAGTGGTGGCCACCACAAGGCCAGAAACGATGCTTGGAGATG
>CAZDZN010000017.1:1541-3718 GCA_964509905.1 uncultured Aquificaceae bacterium | reverse complement strand
AGTAGCAGTAAATCCAAACGATGAAAGATACAAACATCTTATAGGCAAAAAACTAAGACTTCCTCTTGTGGATTGGAAGCGTTATGACGTAAATGGCAATGAAGTAGATTTTGAGATACCTGTTATAGCAGATGAATTTGTGGACATGGAGTTTGGCACAGGGGGTGTAAAAATTACTCCCGCTCACGACCCAAACGACTACGAAGCAGGTTTAAGACACAGCCTTCCTATTGTAAAAATAATGGACGAAAAAGCTATCTTAAATGAGAATACAGGTAGATTTAAAGGTTTATATAGATACGAGGCAAGAGAGAAAATAGTCCAAGAGCTAAAAAGTATCGGGCTTTTAGAAAAAGAGCAAGAACACCTACACGCTGTAGGTAAATGTTATAGATGTAAAACCACCATAGAACCGATGGTGTCCACCCAGTGGTTTTTAAAAGTTTCTTCCAAAAAAGATCTGTTTTTAGATGTGGTAAAAGAAAAAAAGACAAGATTTATCCCACCAAACTGGGAGAAAAACTACAAAGAATGGATGGAAAATATAAAAGACTGGTGCATATCCCGTCAAATCTGGTGGGGCCATAGAATCCCTGTTTGGGAATGTGAGGATTGTAAGAAAGAATCTGTCTATACAGACGAAGATTTTAAGTATGTCCAAGATAAGCTTATATTTAATCTTTTTGCAGACAGTAAAATCAAAAAAACTTTTACTCCAAAAGAAATAGACAATATCCTAAACTCTCCTCACTTTGTACATCCTTATATGAGTGTTTTGGACTTTTACAAGAGATTTGCTTATAAAAAGTATTACAGCACTGGAATAAACGAGTTCTCTATATGGCAATACATGGCCACAAGGGGAGATATGTATAAATATAACAAAGAGAACAAAAGTTTTGAGCTTTTGTTAAAATGCAAGCATTGTGGGTCTATTAATATCAAACAAACTGACGATGTGCTGGATACATGGTTTTCGTCAGCTCTCTGGCCTTTTGGTGTATTCTCTTGGCCAGAGCCCAATATAGATTTAGAAAGATGCTATCCCAACAGCTTACTTGTCACTGCTTTTGATATACTTTTCTTCTGGGTGGCTCGTATGATAATGATGAGTGAGCTTTTAAATGCCAAAGAACCCTTCAAAGATACATATATACATGCTCTTATAAGAGATGAAAAAGGTCAAAAGATGTCTAAGACGAAGGGAAATGTCATAGACCCTATAGATATAATAAATGATTACGGAGCGGATTCTTTAAGATTTACCTTGGCCTCTTTAAGCTCTGCTTTGAAAGACATAAAACTATCAAAACAAAAGTTTGAATCGAGCAAATTCTTTGCAAACAAGATCTGGAATGCTTCTAAGTTTGTTATATCAAATACCCCAAATGATTTTCTTACGGAGGCCATATATGCTACCGAGTTTTCTAAAGAAGATAAGTGGATAAACACTATTTTAAACCTCACTATAGGACAAGTCACAGATTATATTGAAAACTACGATTTTGCTCATGCTACACAAAGCATCTATAACTTCTTTTGGAATGAGTTTTGCGATTGGTATATAGAATTTTCCAAACTTCGTTTATATGAAAAGCCTTTAAATATAGATAAGGCTCTACCTGAGGAAGAAGAAGCTCGGATAGAGGCTATAAATAACCAAATACACAAGAAAAAACTAAGCGTAATATTTGTATTAAACAACGTTTTATCAAAAGCCTTAAGACTTCTACATCCCTTTATGCCCTTTATCACAACTTATATCCACAAACACACTATTTTTGGGGATGAGGATATATCTTTAAAAGAGTTTCCAAGCTTTAATCAAGAAGCATTAGATATGGATGCCTATGAACAGATAGAACGACTAAAACGCCTTATATCTTTTATAAGAAAGATAAAAGCAGATTTCAAAATAGAATCTAAGATGGATATGTATTATAATAGTAAAAGCTCCGACGGATTTTTAGAAGAGTTTAAACCACACATTATAAATCTTTGCAAATTATCTTCTTTTGAAAAACCTCAAGACACATCAAATACAATCACGATTCCTTTTGAAGATATAGAGCTTTTTATCCCAGAAAAAGATTTTGACAGAGCCGCTCTTTTAAAAGATTACGAAAAGGAGCTAAAGAATTTAGAAAAACAGCTCTATATTTACACCTCAAAACTCC
>CAZDZN010000017.1:0-1531 GCA_964509905.1 uncultured Aquificaceae bacterium | reverse complement strand
TAGAAAAAGCCCCAGAAGAGGAAATAGAAAAAGCTAAAGCTATGAAAGAGAAATTAAGCCAAGAAAAAGAGAACATAGAAAAACTTATAAACATCCTAAAAGTTTGATAAAATATTAGTATGCTTAAGAGAATTTTTATTTTTATAGGTGTTGGGCTTTTAATATCAGGATGTGCCGAAGTAGAGGTAAAACAAACAGGGCCAAACAAATTAGCACAACTTACCAAGCCGATCCAAAACCTCATCCCTAAGAAAAAACCAGCTCCACCTCCCCCTAAGGTAAATTCCATATACCCAGTAAATTCAAAGCCAGTATATGTAGGAAACAAAGTATATTTTTATACCAACTGCGGTGCTATGGTGCAAGCAATAGAACCAGGTCAAGTGATATATTCAGGAAAAACATTAAAAGCCTACAATCATATAGTCCTTATAAAAACCCCAGAAAATTTAGTTGACGTTTACACATACTTAGGCAGAGTATTCGTAGCAAAAGGGGATACCGTCAAAAAAGGAGCCATCATAGGAGAAGTAGGAATAGATCCCATAGATAACATATGTAAGTTAATGTATCAAACAAGAGATACAGATGGTAATGTACTCACGCCAAAGTTTTAGCAAGATTATAAAAAATAAAATATTAATGTTTACTCTGTTAAACATCCCAAAGTCCATAAATATATAAAAATTGTTATGACTCAAGAACAAAAGATCCAAGCCAAGATTCTTGTATGACAAGTCTGCCACAATTTACAAGTCCACCACGAAAGTATCAAGGCAAGAATGAAAAAATATGATAAAATTTTTTATGAAAAGGAGAACGCAATGGATGTTGAAATATGTCACAATCTTGATGAAGTAAGACAACATATTGATGCAATCGATCGGCAAATCGTAGCGCTTTTAGCCGAACGCGGAGCCTATGTAAAGCAAGCAGCAAAATATAAAAAGACATTATCAGATGTGAAGGCTCCAGACCGTGTTGCGCAAGTCATTACCAAAGTACATAGTATTTCCCTTGAAGTTGGTGCTGACCCTAAAATTGTAGAGAAAATATACCGCACAATGATTAATGCTTTTATTGAAGCAGAATTATTAGAATTTTCCGAGCTTACATCAAAAGATTAATTACTCATATTACACAAACCACTTTATTTTTTTATATATCACAATCTATTTAGTTCTTGCATGGCTGTTAAATTAGCCATCAACAATGATTTTGATTTTAAGCAAAGCGATTCAAGTGATACTTCATATCTAAATATCTAAATATTCTATCAAATGTTAGATAAAACATTTATTTTAATAAAACCATGATTCCCGATTTAAAACAATACCAATCTTTGCTCACTTTTTCACCTATAGTTTGACTTAACAAAGTAATACCTTACTCTTTATCTTTCCAATTGGTATTACATAAGAGAGATATTTAGCGAAATACTGGTATGAAATTAGTATAATTTATGCAAATTCGCAAATTGCCGCCTATTAATAGGTTACTAACATATATATATATATATTAAGGCCTTTGT
>CAZDZN010000016.1:21593-25124 GCA_964509905.1 uncultured Aquificaceae bacterium | reverse complement strand
ACTTTCTCGTTCAAGGATGATGCAAGAAGTACCAAAAGCAAGCGTGGTCATCACAAATCCTACGCACTTTGCAGTGGCTCTAAGATATGTCCCGAAGCAAGACAAGGCCCCTGTGGTAGTAGCAAAGGGGCAAGATTTTATCGCAAAAAAGATAATAGAGATAGCAGAGCTAAATGAAATACCAGTGATGAGAAAACCGGAATTAGCCAGAGCCCTTTACAAAGCTGTCGATATAAATGAGGAAATTCCACCAGAGTTTTATAGAGCAGTAGCTGAAATAATAGCTTACATTGTAAAAAGAAAAGAACGTGGGCTTTTATGATAAATGAAGTTTTTTATTCTGTTCAAGGAGAGGGGTTTTTAATAGGAAAATTAGCTTTATTCGTAAGATTTCAAGGATGCAATTTGAGGTGTGCTTGGTGTGATGAAAAATCAGCCCTTGATTTTGATAAGATGGCTAAAGATTTTAACCAAACCCTAAAAGAGATAGAAGCTATTCTAAACATTTACAACCCCAATCTTGTGGTATTAACAGGTGGCGAACCCACTCTAAACGAGCTTTTCTTAGAGGTATTTTTTTATTTTAAAAGCCTAAAAAAACTTATCCAGATAGAGACAAACGCAACCGTTTTAAAAGAAGAAATAAAATCAGTTCTTATGGATTATGAGAAAACTTATATCACACTTTCCCCAAAATACCTTACCGATTACAAGATAGACCAAGGTTTTTTGGATTTTGAGAAAAATATAGAGCTAAAGATAGTAGTGGATGAGCATTTAAATGAAGATATTTTAAGTAGAGACTATATGAGACATTTCATACAAAATGGGCTTTTGGTATTGCAACCTCTGTGGGAAAATAATCAAGTAATGTTTTTAGAAAAGGCCATAAAATTAGCAGGAAAATTTAACGGTAGAGTAATACCTCAGATGCACAAACTTCTTAATTTAAAATGACGGAAATACATATATTTACCGATGGAAGTTGTTTGGGAAATCCCGGAGTAGGTGGATACTGCGCTATTTTAAGGGCTTTTAAAGATGGGATTCTGATAAAAGAAAAAATCATAAAAGGGGCAGAAAAGTATACCACAAACAATAGGATGGAATTAAAAGCTGTAATTGAGGCTTTAAAGGAGATAAAAAGACCAAATCAAAAAATAATCGTTCACACAGATAGTCAATATGTGGCGAATGGTATCAGACACTGGCTTAAAGATTGGGCTAAAAAAGATTTTAAAGATGTGAAAAACGACGATCTTTGGAGGGAACTGTATGATGTTTTATCTAATCACGATGTGGATACAGTATGGCTAAAGTCTCATCAATCCGGAAGAGGAGAAATGCACGATACAAACAATCTGTGTGATAAAATAGCGAGAGAAGAAGCTATAAAGTTAAAAGAGAATTTATAGAATCTATTTTTAATGGCGCTTCAGTTGGTCTTTGAATGTAAATATCAAATACACCTTTATAAAGATAGTTATATTCTTTGGAATTTTCTAAAAATATCATAGCTTGATCTTTTTGCTGAAGAGCTAAGTTTATAAGTGCTAAGAGTAGGTATTTTTCTTTGGAATCCATAGCTAAAAATAACCATTTTGAGGCTTCTAAATATTGAAATTTATGGATATATTTTATAGCTTTTAACAAGTTTTTATCTAAATCTGGATTTTCTTCTACTTTGTTTAAAAATTTATCTAATATTAAAATCCTAAAACCGGTACGCATCAATCTTCTGGTTCTTGGTTAGGGCTTTCTCCTCTTTCTTGCTCAGTAATGTCCACCAAATAAGCTATAAGATAACTCATAGTTGCTACTACCACCAAGGCTGTGATAGCTAAAAGGTCCATATACTTCCATATGCCACCCATTACACTTCTCCTTTTTTGTTGCCACCTTTCCATATAGGTAGGACAAAAGAGACTACCATTATCGCTAACACTCCGAAGGCTAAAAAAGCGAACCATTCCCGGTCTGCTGGAGTGACAGACTTTTTCATAACTTCATTCATTACTCTTATCGCTTCTTCCATCTTTTTTCTCTCCTTTCAATACATAAAAATAAACCACCACTCCAAAAGTGGTTATCATCATTATCATAACAATGCTCATGAAAATTACATCCCATATCCTAAATACGAACGGTATGTATGTATGCCCCGCTCTCATTACTCTTCGCCAGTTTTCTTTCTTTTTTTAGAGCTTATTATACTAATAAGAAATACCGAGGCCATAAGTGTGAGTATGGAGAGCATAATACCTATTGTAATGATCCTAAAAGTCATACCGTAAACCTCATATTAAGCATTATATCACTTAATTATATAAAAATCATAAAATTTAAAAACCTAACTGCTTAAACTTGCCCAACATGTTTTGCTGAGCTAATACGCTTTTGTATGTATTGAAAAGCTCTTTTGCCTTCTGCTGGTTTCCAAGCTTTTGATAGCAAGATACATCTTCATATAGGGATTTTGTCATCGTATCGTATATACCAAACTTTTCAAGATAAGGTACAGCTTCATCTAAATATGTAACAGCGTCTTTGCAATTGTTCATCTTGTAAAGGTCGTTTCCCACATTGTATAGATCTGGGGCCAATCCAAATCTTGCTCCTCCTTTTCTTGTTTTATACCCTCTTATCATAAGTGCTTGCAAATGATATTGATAAGCCTTTTGAATATTGCCATTTTTATAATATATATCCCCTAAATGTCTTAGTGGTATAGCTGCACTCTCAGTGTCACCTTGTTTTAAAGCCATCTGAGAAGATTCTACATAATATTTTTCGGCATTTGTCAAATCTCCTTTTTTCTCGTAAGCTTGACCCAAGAGATTGTAAAGAAGTCCAAGGGTATTCAACTTGTTTTGCCCAAGAGTTATAGCTTTGTTTATATAATCTATGGCTTTATCATAATCTCCTGTTTCAAGATAGAAGTTCCCATAGTAATAATATGTGGTATATAGTAAATTGTTATCCTTTAATATATTTGATATCTTAAAAGCACGGGACAGGTCTTCTAAAGCGGATTGTTTCTCACTGGACTTGGCTTTATTCAACACGCTGTTTAAATCTTTCTGAGTGGATATCTTTATGTCGCTTATAAAATCTGATACATCTATGCCATTTTCTTTGGCAATATCAAGGTATTTGAAAACTTTATCTATATCGTAGTATTTAGAGGCTAAGAAATCATTATAAGCTATATAATAAGCAGCTTCGCCAATGAGATTTTTGTTACCAACTACATTTGCGAACTCAAAAGCTTTCTTAAGTACTTGGTTTGCTTTTACATATCTTTCGGATTTCATAAGGTTTATACCATCTTCTATGATACTTTTTATCTGCTCTGTAGGTTTTGCATACACCTCAAATCCGTAATCAGTCTCGTGTATCATATATTCATCTTTAGAAGAGTTGCAGTAAAGCCAGTTTCCTTTTTTTACAGCTTTACCTTGTTTTGCTTGACAGTATTTTATCGCTAAAGCTTCATATTCTTGCCTTTTCTGGTTATTTGTCAAATGAAAG
>CAZDZN010000016.1:0-21575 GCA_964509905.1 uncultured Aquificaceae bacterium | reverse complement strand
AATACATAGGTCTTTCAATCATATCAAGGTAAAAAGGTATTACACTTTCAGAATATGCTATGAAGTTTTTATAATCTTGGAAATCGATTTTTTGATAGACTTTCTCGCAACTTGATAATGCCACAACGGTTCCAACCATTCCTAAATAAAATATCTTTTTTTTCATAAATTCTCTCCTTTTTATTAGAATAAGTCTTCTACTTTTTCTTCATCCTGTCCGCTTACTCTTGATACATGAAGAGCTTGTTTTTCCTCTTCACGACTTCTAAAATCTGTCCTACAAGCATCTACACACTTACCACACATATAGCATGCTTTTAATCCGCTGGTGGTGTCAAGCTCATCTTTTAATTTTCTGGGATCCAAGGCTATAGGGCACGCTCTCACACACTCAAGGCATTCCGTACAAGTATTTTTATCGTAAGTGATACGCCAGCGCATCCTTTGATTAAACACTTCTAAATAAAGTCCTATAGGGCAAAAGTATCTACACCATTTTTGTCTTAACCATCCTATAGCTAAGTAATTTAGCGCTATAAGACCATATGTGAGAGCCGAAACCCATAAAAACGCGGGGTGATAGGGTTTAAACAAAACCGATAGATCCACTATCCAATTTAGCAATATCAGTGTCAATAGTGCATTTAGTACAAAAACGATTACATTAAATTCTATCTTTCGGCCGTGTCTATAAAGTTTGTCATATAATACCTTTACTCCTCTTATAAGCCATCCTTCCGTACATATAAAACTACAAAAAAATCTACCGTAAAAATAATTTATAACAAATGTTACAGTATAAAGAGCTATCCACAGAGAAAATGCCCATATAGCGGGCTTTGTCCAATTGGTGGTATAATGCCCCCAAAGGTAATAATTTCCATTGGCGAAATCCATCTTTATAAGATGGAAAACTGGAAATACAATAAGGCTAATGCCAGATATAATGTTGAAGGCAAGTCTTACCTTCGTATATTTTGTAGCATAGGGATATTCCCCTAAAAGTTCTAAAAATGCCATAACAACCTCCTATCCTAAAAGTTAGTTTAAGCTTACCATATCTATATTATAACATAACCGTTTTTATTATATTTGCAAGATTTAGAAGATAATATCTTTATTGCTTTTATTTTTATCTTCTTCTAGTAAGTTCACTGACTTCCTTCCCATAAAACCCTCGTCTATACCATGCCAAAAAGATATCTCATCCTCTCCCTCTAACCAGCAGAGCCATATATTTTGGTCATCTTTTTTAGCTAAGAAATCCAATAACAGTGGATTTAAACCTTTTATTGTGGCACCCTTTGAGGATATTTCGTAAAGGAGTTTATTAAGTTCATTCTTCATTTGATCTAAGACACTATCAATATACATTTTTTCTAACTGATCTTCCGTACTGGAGGTGTCTTCTATAAGAGATATCATCTCTTCTCTTTTTTCTATATAATCATATATTGTTGGTTTTAAAGATTCCAAAACCTTGTTTGCTTCTTCTAAACTAAAATATCTCATAATAGATTATAAATTATCTTTGTTTTTGGCTTTTACTATGAAGAATATTAGCTTATAAGCTTTAAAGCTTTTCCAAATATCATATAAGGGTCAATGTCAAGACAAGGAAAGCTTTCGTAAGCACATTTTCCTTTCCCATGCAAATCACATGGTTTACAATGCATATCCTTTGATACGAAAATCCCCTCTTCTTCTTTTGGAGCAAAACCAAGACACGGATGAGTCCCACCATAGATAGTCATCATCTTCACCCCAACAGCCCTTGCCATATGAGAAATAGCCGAATCATTTGATATTACAAGTTCTGAACTTTTAATACAAGCAAGGGTGTCTATAAGAGATAGCTTTCCCACATAGTCTATCCCATCCGCATCCGTATAATCGTTTTTACCCCCCAAAAGTCTAACCTCAAACCCTTCTTTTAAAAAAAGATGAGATAATGCCCTAAAATATTTATACCTTTTTTTCTCATACCGAGCCCCCACGCCAAAGCTTACCACCGGTTTTGAAGATAAAAATGGTTTTAGCCTATCTTCGCCTACTTCCAGATAAGGCCGTGGGTTCTTAATATCAATTATGGATTTGACAGCTTTTGCATATTCATCTGTTATATAAAATATATTATTTTTAAAAGTCTTAAACCACACGCAAGCTCTTCTTTTCAGTGATTTTTTGTTGTAAGAAAACCATTTGGCTTTTATAATAGATCTTAAAATAGTGGTTTTTAGATTCTTGTGAAGGTCTACCACGGTATCTGTTTTTAAGCTTTTAGCAATATCAAAGATATTTGATTTATTTACAGGGATCACCTTAACAAATGCTGAGTCTTCAAAAACCTCAGCGTACTCTTCGTAAGTCATAAAAAATACTCCAAACCCGGCATCATGAAGAGGCTTTAGCACGGATGTTGTCAGTACCACATCTCCTAAAGAAGATAGTCTTACAACAAGGATTTTATCCACCGCTCACTGGGGGTATTACAAGAACCGTATCTTCGTTTTTAAACTCTTTTTGATATTCATTGTCTTTAGCAAACCTGCAAAATCTTATAATATCACACAAGTCTTTATATTTATTGCAAAGATAATCTTTTAATTTCGCTTCATCTCCTTCAAAGTTTACATCCTCTTCTTTGCCTATTTTCTCTTTTAATATGGAAAAATACACAAGTTTCATGCAAAAGCCTCTAAACGCTTTAAAATCTCATCTTTTGGTAGTATCGAGGTCATTATATCTATAGCCACCCCTTCTAGTGCACCGGTGAGAGAAATCCTTAAAGCATGCCAGATGTCTTTCGGTTTGTATCCGTGATTTTTTTGTACATCTTTTATGATAGATTTTAATGCGTCTGGGTTTATATCTTGCAAAGAATTTATTTTTTCTATTAAAAGCCTAAAAATACTTTTGTCAAGTTTTGATAGCTCCTCTCTGGCTTGGTCTGTAAGCTCTGGAATTTGGAAAAAGGGTTTTAACTTTTCTACGGCTTCCAAGTAAGTATTGAACTCTTTGCGGGTGTTCATCACCACTTTTTTCATATAATTTTTATCAAGACTTCCATAAGCCTTTTCTAAAAAAGGCAGTATATCTTGTAAAAGCTCACTTTCTGTTAGTATTTCTCTTATATAAACTCCGTTTAACCAGTATAACTTTTCGTGGCTAAATACTGCCGGGGATAAGTTTATATCTTTTATATCAAAAAGTTTTATAATTTCATCTTTTGAAAAAATCTCTTTATCTTTATAAGACCAGCCTAAAAGGCAGAGGTAGTTAAAAAGGGCTTTTGCGGTGTATCCGTTTTCTTTGTAAAATCTCACAGAAGTCCCACCATGACGCTTTGAAAGTTTTGTCCTGTCCTCTCCTAATATTACAGGTAGATGAGCAAAAACCGGTGCTGTAAAACCAAGGGCTTTGTATATAAGTATTTGTTTTGGTGTATTTGAAATATGGTCTTCTCCTCTTATCACATGCGTAATGCCCATCAACGCATCATCTATTACAACTACAAAATTATAAACTGGAATTCCGTCGCTTCGTACTATCACAAAATCACCAAAATCATCCACATTTATAGATATAAAGCCCCTTATGGCGTCTTCAAAGCTAACAGTTTCACCATCTGGTACTCTAAACCTCACTACATAAGGGATGCCCTTTTTAATGTTTTCTTCTATTTGCTCTTTTGATAGATTCCTGCAAGTGCCTGGATACCTATAAGCTTTCCCTTGAGCTTTGGCTTCTTCTCTTTGTTTTTCTATGTCCTCTTCTTGGCAAAAGCATAAATAAGCATGTCCTGAGTTTAGTAGTTTTTGAGTGTATTCTTTGTATATATCAAATCTATCAGATTGGCGGTAAAACTCATCGTAATCAAGACCGAGCCATCTTAGGTCTTCTAATATAGACTCTTCATACTCTTTTGTGGAGCGTTCTTTATCTGTGTCTTCAATCCTTAAGATAAACTTTCCATCGTTGTGTCTTGCAAAAATACAGCTAAATATAGCAGTACGCGCATTTCCCAAATGCATATAACCAGTAGGGCTTGGAGCAAATCTCGTTCTTACCATAGGATATATTATATAATAATATCTATGAGCACATTTAGCAAAATATCGTTGCTTGGTATTATTTGGGTAGGGTTAGAACTTGTGATGAACTTTTTCCACAAAAGTGTATGCACCACATCCGGATGCGCCATAGCAACCTCTTACAATAGATATCCAGAGTCTGTAATGCTTTTCATAGGGATTTTCTTGTTTTTAGTTTTGGGAATTTTAAAAGAAAAGAAAAAAGAAAAACTTTTAGATGCAATGTTGATTGGAGCTCTTGCATCAGAGGGATATCTACAGAGCTTTGAAATATTCAGCGCTCATACATTTTGTATATTTTGCACCGGGGTTTTTGCGGTACTTGTCACTCTTTTTATAATGAGGGTAAAAGAAAACAAAGATGTGTTTTTGAAAGGTCTTAGTGCTTTTCTGTTTATATTTTTTACAACTTTTATGATAAATAATCCCACGATAAATATAGAGAATCAATACACGCTGTTTTATCTACCGGGTTGTCCTCATTGCGAGCACACGAAAGACTTCTTAAATCAAAATCATATATCTTATAGCAAGATAAACGCTTCCAGCCATAAAGGACTTTTGATGTCTATGGGTATAGAAGAAGTGCCAGTGATGTTTGTGAAAATGTCTTATGGTTATAAAGTACTTGTGGGTTCTGATGCAATAGAATCTTATTTTAGTCCTACTAAAAGCCAAAATACTCAAAAAAAAGTAAATAATCTTGATATAGGGAGTGGATGCCAGCTAAACAATATATTTAGCAATAATTGTAGCAGATAAGCTTAGCGAGTTTTTATAAAAATGCTTGACAAAGATAGACTAAGATATATATTGATATAGGAGAAAATTTAGGAGGTAGCTTATGTATAGCGAAAACATGTGGAGTAAAAAAGCGAAAGATTTTATAGAACAAGCATCTTCTATAGCAAGGTCTATGGGAGATACAAAGGTAGATACAGATCATTTACTTTTAGCGTTTTTAAAAGACTCGGATTCCTCTTTATCCAAGTATGTATCCAAAAAGGGGATAG
Source organism: uncultured Aquificaceae bacterium (assembly GCA_964509905.1). Classification (GTDB taxonomy): domain Bacteria; phylum Aquificota; class Aquificia; order Aquificales; family Aquificaceae; genus Hydrogenobaculum. The sequence continues at coordinate 16,468 of CAZDZN010000016.1, read as the reverse complement.
ATTCAAAAGAACTTTATAGCAAACTAAAAGAACATATAAGTAACTTAGACCACCAACTAAGCAAAGCCGCCGAATCAGAAGCAAACCGCTTAATAGATTTAAGAAGTAAGCTAATCCAATTAAAATCAGACCTATCTAATATTCAAAACGAATTGTCTGAAATAAGAGAAGCTAAAACCCGTCTTCAAAGAGAGCTTGAAAGAGCAAGAAGATATGATCCTTGGACTGTAAGGGAGTTAGAGATAGAGCTAAGGCATTTAAATAGCGAAGAAGAAACTTTAAAAAGAGAACTCTCAAAAGTAGAAGACAACCTATCTTCAGTGTTTGACAGAAGTGCAGTAAAAGAGTTTTTGGAGAACAAGATATCTATAGATGCGTTGGTAAAAACCGCTCTCAAAGATAGCCCTTATAAAGACCAACTTAAAGACATAGGCATATCTTTTGATAGATATCAAGATAAAGTATCAAAAAAATTTATAGGTAAAACCCCGGAGTTTTCATATTCTCAAAACCTTGAAAAACTTTTTGAACTTGCCCAAGAAAAGGTGGTAAAAGAAGGGCGAGCAGAAATTGCACCAGCGGATTTAGCAGCAGCTCTTTTAGAGCTTAAAGATTTTATAGGAGCCAAACTTTTAGAACAAATTTTAGGAGGTAAAAACATGGACAGCGAAAAAGAACTTCAAGAGGAAGAGAAGTCTATATTAGAGCGCTATGGAGTAGACTTAACTGCAAAAGCAAGAGATGGTAAACTTGATCCTGTAATAGGAAGAGAAAAAGAAATAAATCAGACGATAGAAATACTTCTAAGAAGGTCTAAAAACAACCCTGTACTCGTAGGGGACCCTGGAGTTGGTAAAACTGCAATAGTAGAAGGACTTGCTCAGAGGATAGTAAACAAAGAAACTCCGCCAGAGCTTCAAGAGAGATCAGTTATAAGCATAGACATGGGATCTTTGGTGGCGGGTTCCAAATATAGAGGAGAGTTTGAAGAAAGAGTGAAAAAGCTTTTAGATGAGCTAAAAGAAAAACCAGAGGTTATTTTATTTATAGATGAGATACACACAGTTATAGGAGCAGGAAAGGGTGAAGGGTCTTTGGATGCTGGAAACATGTTAAAACCAGCCTTAGCCAGAGGCGAGATAAGACTTATAGGTGCTACTACTATAGATGAGTATAGAAAATACATAGAAAAAGACTTAGCCCTCGAAAGAAGATTTCAGCCTGTTTATGTGGATGAGCCGACTATAGAAGAGGCAATGGAGATATTAAAGGGGCTAAGACCAAAGTTAGAGGATTTTCATAAGGTAAAAATAGAAGATGATGCTATGGATAGCGCAGTAAAACTCACTCACAGATATGTGACATTTAGAAAACTTCCAGATAAGGCAATAGATGCGCTTGATCAGTCCTGTGCTCGCAAAAAACTTGCCTCTGTAAGCATACCACCAGAGCTTCAGGAAATAGAAAGAAAGTTAAGAACCTTAGAAGAAGACATCGTAAATGCCAATCTCTCAGGAGACTACGAGAAAGAAGCCCAGCTAAAAGTAGAGAAGATAAATTTAGAAAAACAAAAGCAAGAGATTATCAACAAGCTCGACATGGTGGATATTAAGATAAACCAGCTTCGCAAAAAGCTCGAAGATTTAGAACAACAGCTTGTAAAAGTAGCAGAAAAAGGCGATTATGAAAAAGAAGCCCAAATAAAGATAGAGATGGTAAACACTGAAAAAGAGATAAAAGCCTTGGAAGCTAAGAGAGCTAAAACTTTGAATGTCACGTCTGATGATATAGCCCAAGTGGTTTCCGATTGGACTGGTATTCCTCTTAACAAGCTGAAAGAAGAAGAGATGGAAAAACTTCTACACTTAGAAGAAGAGCTCCATCAAAGGGTAATAGGTCAAGACGATGCAGTGGTTGCTGTATCAGAAGCTATAAGAAGAGCAAGAGCAGGATTAAAAGATCCAAAAAGACCTATAGCTTCTTTCTTGTTCTTAGGACCTACCGGAGTAGGTAAAACTGAGCTTTCAAAAGCTTTGGCGGAGCTTTTGTTTGGTGAAGAGGATGCTCTTATAAGACTTGATATGTCAGAATTCAAAGAAGAGCACACTGTATCAAAATTAATTGGTGCACCCCCAGGGTATGTGGGTTATGAAGAAGGTGGAAAACTCACCGAAGCTGTGAGAAGAAAGCCCTATAGTGTGATACTTCTTGATGAGATAGAAAAAGCACACCCAAGAGTATTTGACTTATTCTTACAAGTACTTGATGATGGAAGACTTACAGATTCTCATGGAAGAACGGTGGATTTTAGAAACACCGTCATTATAATGACTTCAAACATAGGAAGCCAATATCTTTTAGCTTTACCTTTAGAAGGCGAAAAAGAAGATATTCAGAAAGAATTTGAAAAGGCAAAAGAGAAAGTCCTCGGTGAGCTTAAGTACTTCTTCAGACCCGAGTTTTTGAATAGAATAGATGATACAATCGTATTTAAGCCTCTTACAATGGATCAACTCGTTCAAATAGTAGATTTACTTGTAGCAGATGTCAACAAGCGCCTATCCGATAGAACCATAAAGCTTGATCTAACCTTAGAAGCTAAAAAAGATCTTGCCAGAAGAGGATATGAGCCAGCTTTTGGTGCAAGACCTCTAAAACGCACCGTCCAAAAACTTTTAGAAACCCCACTTGCTAATAAACTTATAAAAGGCGAGATAAAGGATGGATCTAATGTAAAAGTGGATGTAAAAGATGATGAGTTTGTATTTGAAGTAGTATGATACATTTTTAGCCAGGAGTTTTCCTGGCTTTTGATATAATATTTAAATATGAGACCTGAGATATTATCACCAGTAGGTAGCTTTGAAAGTTTATCTTCTGCCATAAAAGCGGGCGCGGATGCTGTCTATATGGGTTTTGATAAATTAAACCAAAGAGTTGGAAAAGGTGGTTTTAGCAAAGAAGACATAAGACAAATAAGAGAGATCACGAAAGAGCACAGTATAAAACAGTATATTACACTAAATTCTATCGTATTCGAAGAAGATTTAGGATACGTAGAAGAGGCTCTGGATTTTTTAACGGATATAAAAGTAGATGCTGTTATAGGATGGGACTTTCCAGTGATTTTAGGATCTATCAAAAGAGGGTTAGAGGCTCATGTTTCTACAATGGCATCTGTGGCGAACTCTGTCTCGGCAAACTTTTATAAAGAGCTTGGGATAAAGCGTATAGTGCCGGCCAAAGAGCTAAGTTTGGATGCTATTAAAAGCCTAAAACAAAATACAGGATTAGAAGTGGAGGTGTTTGTGCATGGGTCTATGTGTATGGCAGTATCTGGAAGGTGTTTTTTAAGCCATGAGGTTTTCAATAAATCCGGCAATAGAGGAGAGTGCTATCAAGTTTGTAGACACGAATTTGATGTGAAGGTGATTTCAAAAAATACTGGTAACGAATATTATCTTGGATCTGATTATGTGATGTCTGCAAAAGATCTTCTTACGATAAACTTTGTAGATAAACTTATGTGGGCGGATGCTTGGAAAATAGAAGGAAGAAACAAAAACCCAGACTATGTATATATGACCACTAAGGCTTATAAGGAGGCAAGAGAGCGCATATTGAATGAGGAATGGTCTCAAAAAGGTTGTGAAGACCTAATAGATGTTCTTGAAAAGGTTTATCATAGAGAGTGGGATGGAGGATTTTACTTTGGCGATGCTTCTTTTGGCCTAAACTCTTCTGTAGCGAAAGAAGAAAAAATTTATATAGGAGATGTTGTAAAATTTTATCCAAAAGTATCTGGGGCAGAAGTTAATATAAAAGCAGAATCTATAAAAATAGGAGACACAATACATATAATGGGCAAAACCACTGGTCTTATAAGACAAATAGTGGAATCTATGGAAGTGGAAAATCAAACGATAGGGCAAGCTTCAAAAGGTATGCTCATAGGTCTAAAAGTAATAGATAAAGTCAGAGAAAATGACAAAGTTTACCTTATGAGGGAAAAGTCTTATGGATAATATCAGAGAAGCCATAGAAAAAGCTCTTACTGATAACTTAGACAGTTCCGTAGATATCATATTAAAAGCTGGAAATTCTATTGTAGAGGCTGGTGGTAAAAGATTAAGGCCTTTGCTTTTAGTTAATGTGGTGAAAAGTTTAGAGGGAGATGTAGAAAAATCAATCTTATTGGGATGTGGCATAGAATATATACATATAGCTTCTTTGCTTCACGATGATGTGGTAGACAAATCAGATGAAAGAAGAGGAAAACCTTCTGTGAACAAGGTTTTTGGATCAGAGGTAGCGGTGCTCACAGGAGATTATTTATATGCAAAGTCTCTTTTCTTGTACGCAAATTATGGAACTCCTAAGATGATAGAGATACTATCGAATGCGGTTATGAAGATGGCAGAGGGACAACTATTAGAATTAAAAAGCATAGGCTCTATAATAGATGAGAAAACTTATTTTGACATCATAGATGGTAAGACTGCTTATCTTATAGGAGCTTGTTTTGGCGTTGGGGCTCTTATAGCAAATCATCAAGATTATCAAAGATTTTTTGAAGCGGGTTTAAAGCTTGGAAGAGCTTTTCAACTCATTGACGATGCATTGGATTATGAGTATGATAGCATTAAATTAGGAAAACCCTCTAGAAACGACTTGAAAGAAGGCAAAGTTACATACCCTTTGATATCCGTGCTTGATAAAATAGATAAAGAACTACTTAAAAAAATTTTATTATCCACAAATCCGTCTCGAGAGGATATAGACAAAATTATAAATATGGTTATAGATAACAAAGGAGTAAAGCTTACGAAAAAATTAGCTTTTGAACTTTTAGAACAGGCCAAAGAGGAATTATCAAAATATAATATTTCAGAATCTTTGAAAGAGCTTATGGAAAAATCTGTCAAAAGAGATTTTTGATGGAGCTAATAGGCTATATACTGGGGATAATATTTTTTATATTGCTTGAGGGGTTTTTCTCAGGCGCTGAGATGACTATACTTTCTTCTTATAAACCTCGTCTTGAGGCTTTTACAAAAAAATCAAATTCATCTTATAAAGATACGATATCAAGATTTTTAATAAATCAAGAGGAATATCTTACAATTACGCTGTTCGGATATACTATAAGCATAGTTTTTGCAGCGAGTTTATATACGCTTCTTTTATTTAGTTTATCCAAAGACATACCTCTTTTGAGACACACTTATGTATTTTTCTCAGAGTCTCTTGTGATAGTCACCATAATATTTGGTGAGATCATACCAAAGATAATATTCCAAAAATATGCAGATAAGCTTATAATTCCTGTGGTATTGATACTTGATAAACTAAGATTCTTGTTTGGTTTTGCCTCTTATTTATCAAAAGTCATAAAACACTTTTTTTTCAAATATATATCGAGGCCTACTACTCGTGTTAGTAGGGACAGCATCCTAAAAATAATATCTAAGGAACTTGATGTGGATAAGTTTGATTCTTTAATATTATCAAATATAGTTTCTTTCAGAGAAAGAAGAGCCGGAGAGATAGTAAGACCCATATATGAAGTAGCTATGATAGAAGAAGGAGCCTTGGTAGAGCAAGCCATATATCAAATGAAAGCCAGTGGATATTCAAGATTACCGGTATTTAGAAACACTGTAAACGACATCATAGGATATGTGAGGGCTTTTGATATATTGGACAAAGATCCAAACACACCCATAGGTATATCTATAAGACCTATTCAACTTTTTTCAGAATTCTCATTTTTAAAAGATATACTTCAAGAATTTAAAAAGAAAAAGGAACACATAGGAGCTGTGGTGGATGAAAGGGGAGTAATAGTGGGGATTGTCACATTAAAAGATATATTAAGTGAGATAGTGGGTCAACTATACGATGATGCAAGGCAACAAGATCAACTTCTGAAAGAAATAGCTAAAAATAAATGGCTTGTGGAAGGGAAGCTTGAGATAAGTGAATTTTCAAGAATAGTCGGGATGGACATTTCTCAAGGTCCTTATACCACAGTATCTGGTTATATTACCTATCATTTTGGAAGAACTCCCAAAAGAGATGAGAGCATTACTATAGGTATTTTAAGATTTAAAATAATAGACAGTGATAAGAGAAGGGTGATAAAAGCTATTGTAGAATTATAAAAACATTGAAAATTTTCATAAAACCCTTATATTTAACTTATTACTTTTAGGAGGTATTTTTTATGAAAAAGAATATGGCTATGTGGGACAGAGTAGGTAGAGTGTTGTTGGGGATTATTTTTATAATTTTAGCATTCGTAAAGCATAGTTTGGTTTTTTATGTTTTAGGGGTTATAGGTCTTGTGTTTTTGGTTACGTCGGCTATAGGATTTTGTCCTCTCTATTCTATACTTGGTTTTAAGACTGGTGGTGATGACTGATATTTTATCAGATTGATCATTTTAATATTCTTTAATTATCGGGAGGGGGTTATGCTGTTAAATTTTCATTGCTTATAGCTTTTTAACCTTGCTCCAAATATTGTAGCTAAGGAGTTAAACTCCAAGGTGCATTTGTAAAGTTTAGAAAGATGGCTATGATCTTTTGTTATTTTTAAAAGCCTGAAATGTTCGTGCCAGTCTCTATGAAGCTCCTCAAACTTTTTACCAAATTTTATAGTGCTCTTTTACATCTAAGGTATCTATATGATCCTTAGCTATAGATCTCTTTATCCTTTCATAGTTTATCTTATTTCTCTCTACTATTTCTTGCATGAGTTTTTTAATAGTTTCAATTTCCATAATTATATATTTTAGCATAAAATTGTTAATTTTTTGTTAAGAAGTAGTTAGTATAAACCGCTTACTTTATTTTCTAATATCTTTAAGTTTTATATTCTTTTTCAGTAGAATGATGAAAGAATATAAGTTATAATTATTTTTTATCTGCACTTAAACAAATATTTATAATATTTCTTTGTATAGATGTTATTATGTTATTAAATGGTTTAAGTTTATTGGAGGTTTAAGATATGGATAGACGAGGTTTTCTGAAAACTATAGGGACTACGCTTGGAATTGTAGCTTCCCAGAAAGCTGCTGAGGCCGTAGAGATACCTCCTATGCTCACTATCCCCGGAAGGGAAGAAGGTAATCCTCAGTGGATAGGACAAAAAGGCAAGAAATTTGCCATGGTGATGGATTTGAGAAAATGCATAGGATGTCAAGCTTGTACTTCCGCTTGTGTGATAGAAAACGATGTACCCACAGATCAATACAGAACCTATGTCCCGGAATACGAAGTAGGTACATACCCCAATGTTAGAAAAGTATTTTTACCTCAGCTATGTAATCATTGTGAAAATCCCCCCTGCGTGCCGGTATGTCCTACGGGGGCTACATACAAAAGACAAGACGGTATTGTGGTGGTGGATAACACTATATGCTGGGGTTGTGGATATTGTGTAAATGCCTGTCCATACGATAAGAGATTTATGAATGATAGGTATCATGTTGCGGACAAATGTACATTTTGTGCTCACAGAGTGGATAACGGTATGCTTCCAGCTTGTGTGGAATCTTGTGTAGGTGGAGCCAGAATATTTGGAAATTTAAACGACCCAAACAGTGAAGTAGCAAAGCTTATAAGGACATATCCGGTAAATGTGTTAAGACCAGAAGAAGGCACTATCCCAAATGTATTTTATATAAATCTTTATGGCGAACTTCAAGATACACCACCCACAAACTTCGAAAGTCTTGATGACTTAGCAAGGGAGTATTATAAGATAAAATCCGAAGAGTCCGAGTGGATGATATTAGAGCCACTCCAACATATAGTGAATACGGAGGATTATAGACATGATGCTTGATACTTATCACAAGATTTTAGTGTTTGCCTCTTCTATAACCCCTTCTAGACCTTGGGGTGTAAATATACCAAACTATTTTTGGACTGGTGGTATAAGCGTAGGGGCGTTTTTTATATATAGTCTTTACGCTGTATTTGGTACTGAAAAGTTTAAGAAGCTTGCCAGCATGTGTTTGGTTATAGCCTTTTCCTTTATAGCTATAGCTCCTCTAAACCTTGTGGATGACCTAAAACAACCCGGTAGAATGCTTCATGTGTTTTTATACGGATGGTCCCACTTTCCCACATCTCCTATGAAATGGGGTGTGATACTCCTTACCTCTTACACAGTGTTTGCTCTACTTAGTCTTGTGGCTTACTATAGACCATTTTTCGTAAAGCTGTATCATAGTGTAGATAATTATAAAATCAAACTCATTTTTAAGCTTTTAACATTAAACAGATTGGAATTAAATCAGCAAAGTTTGGAAAAGGATAAGAAGATATTGTTTTATTTAGGGATTTTGGGGCTTTTGTTTGGAATAGGAGTGGAGTTTTACACTGGATACATAGTGGGTATATTGGTGTCCTTCCCGTTGGTGCATTTCCCAGCTCTTCCTCTTGTGATGCTTACCTCTGCTTTGGTATCTGGTAGTGGTTTTGTATTGTTTTTTTACCCTATATATCAAGGACTTATGGGTAAAGAGATAGATAGAGACGACATATCGAATGTAGCTATTATCATGGGATGGGCTATAGTAGCTGAGTTGCTATTAGACTTATTCTGGTATTCTTTTAGTCTGGCTTTTAGTGGTATCACCAAATACTACATGAGAGCTTATTTTAGAGAAGACTTACTTAAAATAGCAGTATTTGATTTGGGTATTTTCTTATTCGTACCTATGATTTTGGCTTTTAGCAAATTTAGAAAAAGCGCATTTTTTATGTTTATAGCAGGGGCTTTGGCAGCTTTTGGGGCATGGTATTTCAAATATAGTCTTGTAATAGGAGGTCAGAGTTTCCCTAAGATGATAGGAGGATTCCTCACCTACACGATGCCAATATTTGGGCATAATAGTTTACAATCTTTGATTGCCAACTGGAGTGGTATCATAGGACTTTTAGCAGCTACCATAGCGCTTTTACCTCATTCAGAGGACCTTTTTAAAGATTTTACCAAGAGGGTTAAATGATGAACACTACACGCAGAAAATTTTTACTGGGCGTATCAGCAGCAGGCCTTGGCACGATGGCCCTTGGATATCTTAAGACATTTAAATATCTTTTTACTTTTGGAAGAAGAGGGCCAAAGCCGAGATTTCCCATATACGGCAATGTTCATTTACCAGAGCTTTTAAAATCAAAAGCTACCACAAACGAAAAGGGCAACTATGTGGTAAATACAGATTATTATTATGCTAACACCGTATGTATAGGATGTACCACTCAGTGCGGAGTAAAGATAAAAGTGGATAAAAAAACCGGAAAAGTGGTGAGAGTATTCGGCAATCCCTACAACTTGCTGTCTTCTGACCCCTGGCTTGATTATGACAAACCAATCAAAGAGAGTATTTTTTGGGTATCCGGTATAGATGAGTCAGGGCTAAAAAATCGCTCCACCGTATGTGCCAGAGGTAATGTGGTATTTGATAAGCTCTACACCAGATATAGGGTTATAAAGCCTCTTAAAAGAGTAGGTCCAAGGGGTTCTCACAGATGGGTGGAGATAGAACCAGAACAGCTTATCCAAGAGATTGTAAATGGAGGTAATCTTTTTGGAGAGGGTTTTGTAGAAGGTCTTAAAAGCCTCCGAGACATAAACACACCCATAGACCCAAACGCACCAGAATACGGTCCAAAATCAAACCAGCTGGGAATACTCGGTACCAACGACGATGGGCGTAAAACCTTTATAGTTCATAGATTTGTAAAATCCTTCGGTACGGTGAATTTTTCTGGGCACACCTCAATGTGTGGTCTTGCGATGAGGATAGGCCAAGCAGCGTATTTTGGAGATTTTAAAAAACTACCCCACGCTAAACCAGATTTTGACAATACGGAGTATATACTATCCATAGGTACAGCTCCGGCTCAGGCGGGAAATCCATTTAAAAGGCAAGGAAAACTATTAGCTAGAGCGAGGACTGAAGGACCACTCAAAAAAATCGTAGTGGTAACTCCCACAGCGGTAAACACAGACAACATGTCTATAGGGGCAAAATACGAATGGGTACCCATATATCCTGGTCAAGATTTGGCCTTTATTATGGGGCTTTTCAGATACATAATGGAAAACAACCTTTACAACGCCCAGTACTTATCTATACCAAGCGAAGAGGCTATGAAAACTGCCGACGAGGTAAGCTATACCAACGCCACACATCTTGTAATCCAAGACCAAGGTCCAGATTATGGAAAGATACTAAAAGATGCAAATGGCGATCCACTTGTGATAGATGCCTCATCAAATAGTTTGCAAAGCTCTAAAAATGTAAAGTCCGCCGTATTGTTTGTATCTCAGCAAGTAAGCGCAAATGGCAAGACCTACAATGTTAAAAGTGCTTTGGAGCTCTTAAAAGAAGCGGCTTTTGAATATACTTTGGATGATTATGCCAGAATGTGCGGTGTACCGAAAGAAACTATTCAAAGAATAGCCAAAGAGTTTACATCTTACGGCAGAAAAGCCACCACAGACATACACGGAGGGGCTATGAACAGTGTAGGTATGTATGCAGCTTATGCCGTGGCGATGCTTGGGGCTATGGTGGGCAATATGAACTACAAAGGCGGTATGACTATAAAAGGCGGGGTATACAACGCTTATAAGGGCCCTATTTACGATCTATTGGATTACAACGGTAAGGTAAAAACCCATGGAGTACGCATAGACAGAGCTGGCTTTAAATATCAAGACACATCTGAGTATAAAACCAAAAAAGCCCAAGGGCTAAACCCATATCCGGCCAAAGATAAATGGTATCCGTTTTCAAACGCTATAGAATCTGACTGGATAGCCTCATCAGCCCATGGATATCCTTATTCTTTAAAAGCTCTAATTACGGTAAACTCAAATCCTGCCTATGCTCAATCAGGATTTTCAAATGTTATAGAGTACTTAAAAGACCCCAAAAAAATACCTCTTTTTATTGCTATAGACCCATTTATAAACGAAACTAGCACCTACGCAGATTATATAATACCAGATACAGTGCTATATGAAGAGTGGGGTGCAATGGCTCCTTGGGGTGCTTATCTCACAAAGATTACCACCATAAGATATCCAGCCATCGATACTCCAAACACTAAATTTAAAAATGGAGAGCCCATATGTGCTGAGAGCTTTTTAATAGAGCTCGGAAAAGCACTAAACTTACCAGGTTTTGGAGATGGTGCTATAAAAGGTATGGATAGTAAAACCTATCCCCTTCATAGACCCCATGATTTTTATTTAAGGGCTTTTGAAAACTTAGCAATGCAAGAAACACCTGTACCAGAGGCCTCGGATGAAGATATAGAGTTCACAGGCCTTACAAATTGGGAACCTTTGCTAAAAGCCATAAACGGACCCAACTGGCGCAGAGTAGCTACGATCATGAGTAGAGGTGGAAGATACGCCTCTTACGAAACCGCTTATGACGGGATGTATGTAAACCACAAATATAAAAAGATGCTGAACATATACAATGAAGAGCTTGGCACTACCCAAGATGCTATTACAGGACAATACTATCACGGGGTACCAAAATACATAGAAGGGCCAATATGCGCTGATGGGACAAGCCTTTGGACTAAAATAGATAAAAATCAATTCCCTCTTATGGCTTTTGGTTATAAATCCAATGTGCTGTCCTCTCCAAACGCTTCCTCTGATAAGCTAAGGGATATAAAGTTATCCACTTATATAGATATAAACTCTCAAACTGCTAAGGAGTTTGGTATAAAATACGGGGACCTCGTAAGGGTATCAAATCCATTTGGACAATACATCATAGGTATAGTGCGGGTAAAAGAAGGAATTGTACCAGGTACCATAGGTATAGAACACGGCCTTGGAAGGCTTGCAGAGGGTGCAGATACTATATACATAGGCAAAAAAGTTTTACCGGCTATGCCTCTTCGTCAAACTGGGGTAAACATAAACATGCTCGGTATCCAAGATCCAGTACGTCCAAAAGGCCACGTACTCACGGATTTTGTCACCGGCGCCACTGCCAGAAATACCATACCTGTAAAAATAGAAAAAATAAAAAGCTTAGCTTAGTTTATAAATTGGTAGGGAGGGAGTTTTAATCGTATAACTTTGATAGTTTTAATAAAAGCCTAAAACGGTTGGTATTATGTCTCATGTGTATGCGTTTTAGTTTGTATGGGTTATCAAAAGCCCTTATTTTACCCATATCCACCGAAAATCCAAAACTATATCCTGAGTCTTTGGTGATATTTAGCACAGATTTATCGTAATTCCCATAAGGATAACATATGGAGTTTATCTCTATGCCAAGCTTATCTTCCAATAGTTTTTTTGAGTGTTCTATCTCACGTTTTTGGCTTTTAACATCGAGCTTTGTAAGAACTGGATGCGTAATAGTGTGAGAACCTATCTCAAAACCCTCTTTCAAAGCATATTCTATATCAGACCAACTCGCTATTTGTTTTTTTACTTTTACCACATGATAATCCCATTTGTTGTATTCGCCTACAAGTCCTGCCGGGACAAATATGATAGCACCAAAGCCGTATTTTTTTAAAATAGGTAAGGCGTTTTCAAATATATCTACATAAGCATCGTCAAAGCTAAACATCACAAATCGCCCATTTATCTTACTTTGCAAAAACGAAGATAGGCCTTTTAAATCAAGAGTTTTGTATCCTAAAATTTTTAGAAGTTTTATCTGCTTTTCAAATAAAGAAGGTTTTGTATAAAGGCTTTTAAGATAAGCCTCTTTTGGAGGAATGCTTACATTGTGATACATCAATATTTTTAGGCTCATAGTATATAGATTTTTATAAAATAGTATATAGAGAGAATATATCCTATAGTATTTATAAACATCCTTACATATCGCTTGTTTATCTTCTGAGCTATTAAGGATGAGCTAAGTCCGCCTATTGCAAATCCCATCATCATGATAATAGCATAATCCCATACCACTTTTCCCCAAAAAATAAAAAGTATAGCTGCACTCAAATTTATTAAAAAACCCAAAGTATTTTTTATGGTATTTGCTATATGGATGTCTTTTACTCCTATGGTTATAATACTTCCAAGCATCACTATGCCCATTCCAGCTCCAAAATACCCTCCATATATTGCTGTTAGAAGTTGTATGATAAATATATTCTTATTACCTAAGTATTTTATGTAGCCTAATATTTTATTAGAAAAGCTAAACATCAATGATGCAAAGAATATCAAAAATGGTACTATAAAATCAAAGATTGAACTGGGTGTATATATTAGCAAAAGACCTCCAACTATTCCTCCTATTAAAGAAGGGGCAAGGAGTTTTTTTATGTATATCCAAGAATCTTTCATATAATTTTTATACCCAATTGCTCCTAAAAGTGAACCGCTCCACAATGCTACTGTGTTTGTAATATTTGAAAGCTGAGCTGGGACATCTAAGCTTATAAGGGTTGGAAAGCTAATGAGCGTTCCGCCACCAGCCACAGCGTTCACCCCTCCGGCTAATACAGAAGCTATGAATATCAATACATAATTAAATATCATTTTTTAGGTTTGTATGTACCTGCTCTGTATTCTATAAAAAAATTCCAATTACTAAATTGTTTTGGAAGTTGCAATATGTTGTAAACCATAACCCCTATAAACATACGCTCTATCCAAGAAGATAACGGCCAACCAAAATGTACATTCAAAGGTAGATTTGGATAATTCTCTTCTATAGCTTCTAAAAGTTTCTTAGTACTATAACCGATACCCCAAAATGAGTTAACTGGTAGTATAAAATGAGATTTAAATAATTTTTTAGGTGGTCTTTTATTTCTTACGAAGAAAAAGGTTATATATATCATATTCCCTCCTATCTCATATACATTTTCAGAAGGTCTCCTAAAGTATATATGTATACTGCTTTTATCTAAATTTCCTATATAATCTATTACATCGGCATATTTGTCTATTTGGGCTATTTTTTCCTCTTCTTCGGTGGTTTTTATACGAGTTATGATGGTGCCAAATATTATGAAAAACGCTACTACGGATACCCACATTGCGGTTCCATAGGGTTTGTTTATTACTATATATATAAAAGTAGATAAAAATACGACAAAGAGTATCATGTTTCTTATAACACCGGTTCTATATTCCTTAGTTTGGGCATTTCCTTTTATAAATTTATAAAGCACTATACTTCCCGTGTTTATAATAAAAGTAGATATAAGTCCTATAGCATACATATCTGCTACGATATCTTGATTTCCTTGAGTTAAAAGCACTATAAAAGAGAAAAACAAACTCATAAAAATGATAATCCTATAATGAGCGTTGTATCTGTTTAGTTTTGATACCCAAAAAGCCTTGTGATGATCAGCCATCGTGGATATAAGTTCGGTAGCTCCCACCAAGGCGGTGTTTACTGCAAAAGCGAGGGTGAGCGATGCTAATATTACCACTAATATCGCCATTATGTTTGAGCCTACAAGCTGAGCATAATAGGTAATGAGATCATCCACATGCTTTAAAGGGTCTTCTACCCTTGCTAAAGCCAGCGTACCTATAAGAGGTGTGAATATACCCACTGTTAGTCCAAGCATGATGTAAGCTTTGTATATAGTTTTCCAGTTTTCCACAAGCTTATGAGTTTGAAGCACAGATTCTATACCAGAGTAAGCAAGTATAGTGGAGCCAAAACCAATAGACATAAGTTCTATCATCTTTATAGGATTTCCATTTAGAAAGTCTTGGGCCATAGTGGTTTTGTAAGAATCCGTTATTTTTAGTATTTGGTTTTTATCTAACTCTGTAAAACCTAAAAATGCAAGCACTGTCAATATATAAGCGGTTACCACAAAAAGCATATATGTAACCTTGGCGTTTTCTCTGGCACCAAGTAGATTCAATATTGCTATCGCCCATATGATAATAAGCTCTAAGCCGAGCTTAAACACCAAAGGCCAGTGGAAGAAAAAGTTTAAGTTTTCCACAGCGCTTATAGAAGACATTACCGCTGTATTTACATAATCCACTATGATAGAGCCAGCCGCTATAAAAGAAGCTGTAGTCCCAAATATAAAATAAGAAAAGCTGTAAACACCTCCTCCTTTTATCTTATTCTTTTCCAAAATTTCTGCAATCTCTGTCATTGTGAGAGAGTATAAAAATATAAGAAGCGATGTGAGGGCTAAGTATGTGATGGATTTGTATCCTATAAATCTATAAGCTTCACCCGGAGCATAAAATATACTTGTGAGCTCATCCATCATCGTGATAACGGCGACACCTGCAAATCCAAGCCAAAGCTTACCTTTTTTCGTATAATAAAGATACTCCCTTTTTTTGGTAAGAAAATAGACCATTATGCTAACGAGAACTATTGCTAATGCAACAGATAATGCTTTCATGTGTAATGTTCCCCCTACTCTTTTTTAAACAAATCTAAAAATATTATAAGTCCAATGAGTATAGTCTCTGAGATGACTCCAAATGTAAATTGTGAGCTGCTTATATAAGGCTTTAAGATTACTATTAAAAGCCCGTATACTATAGCTATTATCGTTAAAACTTTTTGATTTGATATCTTTTTCAAAAATTCATTCATAATAACATTTTAGCATTATCTGAAGCTGCCGTGGTTTGTATGTTTGTAGCTTGCTCTATCTCTTTTGCTACACGTTCTGGTCCTATCTCCAGCATTTCTGTAGCAAAATGCGTTATGATTGCTTTTTTGGGTTTTACTATATTTAGTATTTCTATAGCATCATCTTTGCATAGGTGATCTATGCTTGGGCGTGGTTTGTAAAATGTGGTATTTAATATCATGAGGTCTATATTTTTAGGGTAATGTTCTACTGTATGAGGCTCAAACTTAGCACATGGATGATATGCAATTTTATCATTGAAAACGAGCCCATAAGTGATAGCTCCATGGTGAGTATGCCTTTTTAATATATCTATTTTAAAATCTTTCCAAACGTAAGAATTGTTTTCTTTGAAAACAAAATGTTTATCGGCTTTTTTAGTGATAAAATCCAGAACTACTCTGGAATCTCCGTAAAAAGCATCTTCAGGGGCTCCTATTGCCACTTTAGAATCTTTTGAACCCACTTTAGCGGATTCTATCATTGAGTTTATGTCAGCCGAGTGGTCAAGATGAATATGTGATAGTATAAAGATGTCAATATCCCAAGGTTTTATTCCGCAAGAGAATACATTTACAAATGCCCCTGGCCCAGGGTCTATATGAGCTAATGTTTCGCCTGATCTTATTATAAAACCACCCGAATTCCTAAGTTTTTTAAAAGTGGAAACACGGCCCCCCGCCGTGCCTATAAAATGTATGATAATAAAGCTGACCCCTTTTATTCTTGAACTTCTGTAGTTATGGCGCCACTTGGGCACTCATCGGTTACTTCTAAAACCGCATCTTGAAGGTCTGAGGGTACGTCTGATTGAA
>CAZDZN010000015.1:12048-25191 GCA_964509905.1 uncultured Aquificaceae bacterium | reverse complement strand
TATCCCCAGACGAAAAAACTATAGAATATGTGGAAAAAAGAGCCAAAAAACCTTACAAGATATATCAAAGCGATAAAGATGCAGTTTATAGCGATGTATTTGAATGGGACGCCTCTGAACTTGAACCCATGGTAGCTTGGCCTTATCTTCCGTCAAATGTTCATCCAGTATCAGAATCCACTCATATAACTATAGATCAAGCATTTATAGGTTCTTGCACCAACGGAAGGATAGAGGATTTAAGAATAGCAGCTCATATACTAAAGGATAAAAAAATCCATCCTTATACCAGATGTATAGTAATACCAGCTTCTAAGAATGTATATATGCAAGCTATGCGCGAAGGGCTTATAGACATATTTATAGAGGCAGGATGCGTAGTGAGCACTTCCACCTGTGGGCCTTGTCTTGGCGGGCACATGGGAATATTAGCAAAAGGCGAAAGATGCATATCCACTTCCAATAGAAATTTCCCCGGACGCATGGGACACCCTCAAAGCGAAGCTTATTTGGCAAACCCTGCAGTAGTAGCAGCCAGCGCTGTGATGGGAAGAATTGCTCATCCCGAAGAAGTAACATCTGAAGTATTGGTATAAATGGAGGTAAATTATGGATTTTCTTAAAAGCTTAAAACTAAACCAAGCTCTTAGACTTTTGTCTGGTAGTGTATTGTTATTTGTATTTTTATTTGGAATAATGGGCTCCGATGTTGGATTTTTATGGAAGCTACTTATACTATTTATGTCGCTAAATCAAATCCAATCAGCTTTCACGAATTGGTGTCCAGCTATTAATATGCTTAAAAATTTAGGAATTCAAGAGGATTGTTAGGGATAGATATCGTTAAGAATATCAGAATAGCAAAGGCTATAGAACGGTTTGGATACCATTTTTTAAATAAAGTTTATACCCCTTATGAAATAGAGCTATGCAAGATGAATGTAGAGTGTTTGGCTGGAAGATTCGCAGCTAAAGAAGCTTCTATAAAAGCTTTTTTTGGTTTATCAAACGAAAAATTTAGTTTTAAAGATTTTGAGATTACAAAAACCAAACACGGAGCACCAGAAATTCGCATCACAAGTAAAGCTTTAATGGAGTTCGTAAAGTCAAAGCACTTAAAATCTTTTATATCTATATCCCACGAAAAAGAATATTCTGTAGCAGTTTGTTATATCACAAAAGAGGAGAGTTTATGCTAAAAGATTACAATAAATACTTAGATTATAAGGATGATAAACTTTTTTTAGAGAATGTGGAATTAGGTAGATTGGCAGAGAAGTTTGGTACCCCTCTTTATGTATATTCAGCTTCTTACATAAGAGATAAAGCCAAGGCTTATAAGAAAGCCTTCCCGAATGGGGAGTTTCATTATGCACTAAAAGCCAATGGAAATTTAAGCATCATAAAGCTTTTAAAAGAAGAGGGGTTTGGTGCAGATATAGTATCTGGTGGAGAGTTAAAAAAAGCACTAAAAACTGGCATAGAGCCTTCCAAGATAGTCTACGCTGGTGTAGGCAAGACCGCCCAAGAGTTAAAATTAGCCATAGAAGCTGGGATAAAAATGTTTAATGTGGAGTCTTCTATGGAACTTGATATATTAAATGAAATAGCAGGAAGTTTAAACAAAAAAGCAAACATAGCCGTAAGAGTTAATCCAGATGTTGATCCAAAAACACATCCTTATATATCTACTGGTATGAAAAAAAGCAAGTTTGGTGTGGATATAAAAACTGCTCATCAAGAGTATATCTATGCTAAAAGCCTAAAAAACTTAAACATAGTAGGAATACATTGTCATATAGGTTCTCAACTTTTAGATACCTCTCCTTATATAGAAGCAGCTTATAAAGTAAGAGAACTATACGAGAGCCTTTTAAAAGAAGGGTTTGACATAAAATATATAGACATGGGAGGAGGATTAGGTATAAAATACAAAATAGAGGAGCCGGAGCCACACCCGAAAGATTTAGCAGAAGTTATACTACCAGTATTCAAAGATATAAAAGCCACACTTTGTTTAGAACCAGGAAGGTCTATGGTAGGTAACGCTGGTATCCTTCTCACAGAGGTACAGTTTTTAAAAGACAAAGGACATAAACATTTTGTAATAGTGGATGCAGGAATGAACGACCTTGTAAGACCTGCTATATACGGAGCTTATCACCACATCGTGCCTGCACATAAAAAATATGAAGATTTTATAAAAACAGATATAGTGGGTCCTATATGTGAGACTGGAGATTTCTTAGCTCAAGATAGGGAAATATACAAAGTGGATAGAAAAGATAAACTTGCAGTTTTAAGTGCTGGGGCATACGGATTTTCTATGGCGAGTCACTACAATATAAGACCAAGGCCAGCAGAAGTACTTGTGGAAAGAGGAAGTTTTAGGCTTATAAGAAGCAGAGAAACTTACGAGTATATAGATTATGATGAAGAATCTTTAAAGTGATATAATATTTCAGTGGGTAAAAAAATGGAATTTAGAGATAATCTAAGGATATTGGCAGAGGCTATAGAAAGGGAGTCTGTGTTGATACATAGGTCAGCCCTTATAGACGGCTACAAAGAATTATTCAAACTAAACACGATAGGAGTGGGGAAGTTTGTAAAAAAAGCTGCAGAGCTTGGCGGAAAAAAAGGAGCTATTACGCTAAAAGAAAGATATGAAGTAGCCACCGATAAATTATCAGAAGCTCTTGACCTTCTTACTATCATAGCAGAATCTTCTCGCCTCATAACATTTATGGAATATTCTTTAGAAAATATGGAATTATATATAGAGGGTTCTATTTTGGTAGAAGCCATACCTCAAAGCAAAAAACCCGTATGTGAGCCCATGTCAGGATTTTTTTCGGGCTTTTTAACAGAGCTTTTACAAACAAAATACAATATAACAGAGACTCAATGTCAAGCACAGGGGCATGAAAAATGCATCTTTAAAATAAAGAAGGAGGCTAAGTAATGTCATACGATATAAAAAATATCTCTTTAGCTTCGAAAGGAAAAGCCAGAATAGAATGGGCTGGCCTTGATATGCCTGTTTTAAAACTCATAAGAGAAGAGTTTAAAAACTCAAAGCCTTTCAAAGGTTTAAAAATAGGGGCTTGTCTCCATGTGACTACTGAAACGGCAAATCTTATGATAACACTGAAAGAAGGAGGAGCTGAAGTTTATCTATCTGCTTCAAACCCATTATCAACTCAAGATGATGTGGCTGCTTCACTGGTAAAAGATTACGACATACCTGTATTTGCAATAAAAGGCGAAGATAACGATATATTTTACAAACACCTAAGAGCAATTCTTGATAAAAATCCAAACATTCTTATAGATGATGGAGCTGATCTTATATCCACCACTCATAGAGAGTACAAAGATTTAACCAACAAAATAATGGGGGCTATGGAAGAAACCACCACCGGTGTGGTTAGATTAAAGGCGATGGCCAAAGATAAAGCTCTTAAATTTCCCGTAATAGCGGTAAACGATGCCCTTACAAAGCATATGTTTGATAATAGATACGGTACAGGACAATCTACTTTGGACGGAATCACAAGAGCCACCAATAGGCTTATAGCAGGTTCTAATTTCGTGGTAGCAGGTTATGGATGGTGTGGTAAGGGTGTGGCGATGAGAGCAAGGGGCATGGGAGCTAATGTAATAGTCACAGAAGTAGACCCACTAAAAGCCCTTGAAGCAAGAATGGATGGATTTTTGGTGATGCCGATGGAAAAAGCAGCACCTTTGGGAGATATATTTGTCACAGTTACTGGAAATACGAAAGTCATAAGAAAAGAACATTTTGAAGTGATAAAAGACGGCGCTATTGTATCAAATTCAGGGCACTTTGATGTGGAAATAGATATAAGATATTTAGAAAGCGTAGCTATAGAAAATAGAGAGAAAAGGGATATGGTCAAAGAATATATTATAAATACTAAAAACGGAAAAAAACGCATATATGTATTAGCTGAAGGAAGACTGGTAAACTTAGCGGCAGCCGAGGGACATCCAGCTTCTGTGATGGATATGTCCTTTGCAAATCAAGCGTTATCCGCCGAGTATATCACCAAACACTATAAAGACCTTGGAAAAGATGTGTACAAAGTCCCGGATAATATAGATCAAAGAGTAGCTTCTTTGAAGCTAAAATCTATGAGTATAGAGATAGATATCCTTACCAAAGAACAAATAGCTTATCTTTCGTCTTGGGAACACGGTACATGATAACTACTATTGACTAACCGTTTTAGTTTTATAGCTTTTAAAAGGCTATGGATAAAAAACTAAAGCTTTTGAAAGAAGCACTTGGAGATGGAAATAAAATAAATGATTCTATAGTAGAGAGAAAGCTTTATTCATACGACGCTACAGCTATCCCTATAGAACATACCACGCCTATAGCGGTAGCTTTTCCAGAAACACAAGAAGATATAGAATATATTGTAAAAATATGTTATGAAGAAGATATACCGATGGTGCCAAGAGGAGCTGGCTCAGGACTTACTGGCGGGGCAACACCAATAGTGGAAGGCTCATTGGTGATATCTTTAGAAAAGATGAGCAAATTTAAAGTGGATGTGGATAATACTACCGCAGAGGTAGAACCAGGAGTTATAACTTCAGAACTGCAAGATTATGTAGAGTCTTTAGGGCTTTTTTATCCGCCAGATCCATCTAGCTTCAAATACTCCACCATAGGGGGAAATATTGCTGAAAACGCTGGTGGTCCAAGATGTCTTAAGTATGGAGTCACTAAAGAATATGTGCTTGGACTTGAAACCTATATAAAAGAAGGCAAACTCCTTAAGACTGGGAATCCTATTATAAAAGATGTGTCAGGATATGATCTTACTCGTCTTATTGTAGGTTCTGAGGGAACCCTCGGCATAGTATCAAAAGCGATATTAAAACTTATACCAAAACCTCCTTATAAATCAACCGTGATGGGTATTTTTGATAATATTCCTATGGTAGGCAAGGCTGTAACTAAGATAATGACATCTGGTATATTACCATCAGCTTTAGAGTTTATGGACAAAAACTCAATCCAAGCGGTGCAAAAATTTTACCCGGCAGGGATTCCAGAAGACGCCGAAGGGGTGCTTTTGATAGAAATAGACGGTACAAAACAAAGTGTAGAAGAGCAAATAAAACAGATTTCAGATATAATTAGCTCTATGGGAGCGAAAGTCATACCAGCAAAAGACAAAACCCACGAACAACAGCTCTGGACTACAAGAAAAAATATAGGACCGGCCCTTGCCAACATAAAATCCGGTAAAATCAACGAAGATATCGTATTTCCTCGTACTTACTTATCAGAAGCACTTACAAAGATAAATGAAATTGCTAAAAAATATAACCTTGTAGTGGTAAACTTTGGTCATATAGGAGACGGCAACTTGCATGTGAACATACTATACGATAAGCTAAACAAAGAAGAGCTTGAAAGAGCCGAAAAAGCTGTGGATGAGATATTTGAATTGGCTCTATCTTACAATGGTTCTATCACTGGAGAACACGGGGTTGGGCTTACTAAGAAAAAATTTTTAGAGTGGCAGTTTAAAGATGTCGGTATTGAACTTTTAAAAGCCATAAAACAAAGCTTTGACCCAAAGAATTTATTTAACCCTGGCAAAATCCTTTAGTCTTTTACTACAATTCTATGGAGCGTTGCCATAGATGCATGTCCTATCATGTAAACCCACATTGAGTTTCCAAAAAAATCATGAATTTCCATAAATATGTTCACTATAGGTTTTAACGAAGGATCTTTCAAAGAAAAAGGAAATAAAAAATGTATAATAACCCCGGCTATTAGTACTATACTTACATCCAAAAGCCCAAAACCATGCACAAGACCAGGCAATCCAGGCCTTGGACCAGCTTCGGCTAATTTAAAACTCATAAGAGATTTCACATCAGATATAACATAAGAAAAATCAGCACCATAAGGAAAGAAATGCCTTTTTATTTGGGGATTTGTAAGTACATAAACCCATAAGGCAAGTATAACTCCAGCTAAAATGGGGCCTATGGTAATATGGATATTAAATAGCAAATTAGGAAGTCCCGATTTTTTACCGCTCATAAAAAGCGATAAAAAAAGCTGCAACGCTATAAGAGGCGCAAATATCCAATGCAAAAACTTATAACTAACCAACCAATCTCTATGCATGGTATTTATAATATAATATGAATATGAAAAAAATATGAAAAAGTGGAATAATCTTTACGATTTTATCAAAGAGCCTATTTTAAATATAGGCATGTAAAGAGCTATTAGAATAACTCCTATGATACCACCAATTATCACTATCATAGTAGGTTCTATCAGCGATATCATAGCATCTATAGCTTTATCCACTTCTTCTTCGTAAAAGCGTACTATACTTTGTAGAAGGTCATCGAGCCTTCCGGTATCCTCACCTACTTTTACCATAGATATAAAAAGCTCATCAAAAAGGCCTGTATTCTTTAAAGATATCCATAAAGGGGATCCTTCTTTTAAAGATTTTGCAGCCTGAGTGGTACCTTCTTTCACTATCTCCATGGTTGCTGTTTGAGACATGAGTTCAAGCGCTCTATCCAAAGAAACACCGCTAGAAAACAAAGAAGATAAAGATGTGGCAAATGAGTTCATCATTATTTTATGGAATACACTTCCAAGCACAGGTATCCTTAGAAGCATCCTTTCGATCCTTTTTCTGAATTCTTTGCTTGTTTTATATAAACGCCTGAAAACCACAATAAAAATTACTAAAAATGCTATGAACTTTAATATATTATCATGTAGAAAGTTTGAAGCTTTTAAGAGCATCAATGTAGGAAGTGGTAAAGCCGCCCCAAAGCCTTTGTAGATACTAGCAAATATAGGCACCAAAAAATATATTATACCAGTGGTGATAATCGTAGCTATTATGAGTACAAAGGAAGGGTAAAAAGAGGCACTTTTTATTTTACCTTTTATCTTGGCCAATTTTTCAAAATATTCTGAGGCTAATATAAGAGATCTATCAAGTTGGCCAGTTTCTTCTCCTGTCATCACAAGACTTATCAGAATGGAAGGAAATGTATTTTTCCTTTTTTGCATGGCTTGAGCTATTGTAAGTCCTTCACTAACATCCTTTGATACATCCAAAAGAAGATTTTGAAAGCTTTTATTGGATATTTGCTTTGCCGCCATATCAAAAGCCTGAGGCACACTTATACCAACTTGTATCAAAAATCCGAGTTGCCTTAACACCAAGGACAAATCTTTTTCCTTTATCTTTTTCCCAAATCCTATAGATAAGCTTCTTTCTTTTAAAAGCTCAATAGAAACGGGTATTAGATTTTTTTCTGACAAAGTTCTGGCTATAGCTTCTTGATTTTGAGCTTCCATCGTACCTGACTCTATTTTACCCTCTTTTGTATAAGCTACATACTTGAACCTTGGCATCAATACATACCCCCGTTTACATTCAATATATAACAATCAAAATCATAAGGAGGTGTTATTTCATTTTTAGTGAGAACTACGTTTTTAAGTCTATTATAAAAATCATGATCTTTTATAAAAATAGAAGAGTAAACCAATGAAATATCTTCTAAACCAAGTATAAGTATATTTGTCCTTATATCTTCTAAGATCTCTTCTTTTCTTGTATCAAAATCATACAAATCTACTTTTTTATAATCTATAAATTGTTCTGTTAATTTAAACAAAATATAATATTCTTTAGTTACATATACAACATTCATTGGTATTGTTAGGCCTAAACTTATCAATGCATTTAGAAAATCTATAGCAAAATGACTGATACTCTTTATATTGAGAGCGTAGTTTTTAAAAAACTTTTCTACCAATATCATATCTTCTTTCTCGGCATAAGCTAATATATATGTGCTACTATTTTCTCCCTTAAACATTAAATCATAAGAAAAATAATATTTGTTTATGCTATGCCCCATTTCTGTCTCTACAGAAATCTTAAGAGCACTCTCTATATCTTTTGATTTTATAGTTTTTGGCAAAGACCTCACTTTTACTATGCCCATACCAACGTCCAATATTACATTCGCATAAGCTGGTTCTAATCTTCTGAGTGCAAGTTTGTTACTTTTTATATCATCAATGATCGTGTGCGAATCTGAAGATTTTTCTTGTTTTAGCACAAAAGAGCAATTATTTTTGTTTAATTCTATTATGGAAAAGTAAGCATTTGATAAGAATATGCTATACTTTCTCTTAGGTTTAAATTTAAGCAAATTCATCTCTTTACCTTTTTAGCAGTTATGAATATAAAAAGCTCTGTGTTGTTGGAAGTTTCTGATTTGCTGGCACCTATATTTCCCACTATGGGTATTTTATCTACTCCAGGTATTCCTTGCAAAGTATTATTTTTATTTTCCAATCCTACTCCTCCTATAGCCAAAGTAGAATCATTTGATAAAACTATAGATAAAGAACTGCTATTTTGATTAATAGTAGGTTGTCCATTGGCTGCCAAAGGTCCAAGAGACATATTTTGCATATTAATATTTAACAATATTTTACCATTTGGTAAAACCTGCGGTGTAACCTTTATAGAGTTTAATACATTTTGTAGTGTCACGGTAGGCACAGCTTGACCTGGGGTAGATATTGTAGTAAACGGGTACTCTATCCCCTGAGTTAAAGTGGTAGGTTGACCATTCATTGCCAAGAGTGTACTTTTAAATACGCTTCTAGCTTTGTCTATTGACTCTAAAGCAGCTATCTGAAACCCAATAGCTCTAAATTTATTGTAAGAGTAGATGCCAGATATATTTATACCACCACTACTGGCTGATATACTTGTAGGAGCATTTACATTGGTTACTCCATAAAGGTTTTGATATGAAAAGTTTATGCCTAATCCGAGCTGTTTTTGATATTGTTTATTTATCTCTATCGCTTTTATATCTATCTGCACATATATAGGTTTTGCACAGACATACTCTTTAAAATGCTTTTTTATGGTCTCTAAATTTTGTAGATAATCAATTATAGTAACAGCATCCATGTTTTTTATAGGCGTAACGATGGCTTTCTCAGACAAATACGGTTTTATAAGTTTTTGGAATTTATCCAAAGTTATATATTTAACATAAAAGGTTTGTGATTTTACAACATTTTTTTGGGGTATATTTGATACGAACGGTGACAATATCTTCTCACAAATAATAGATTCTTTAGGAGATCCTTTTAATATAATGGCCTTAAATTCTTCACTTTTTATTACATTAAGCTTACACTTTTCCTTAGCATCTTTATAAACATTGTCTAAGTTATTCTTTATAAAAAGAACCTCAGTAACATACTTAGGCTTCAGATATGCATACTCCGGAAAATATTCAAGTATATCTTCAATATTCTTAGGATAATCCTCAAGGATTATTTTATTATCCTCTTCATGTATGATCACAGCGTCTTTTGATAGATAGTGGCTTACCAATTTCTCAAAATTACCTACCTTTATATTATATATATATAAAGGTACACTTAACATCGCCACATCAGGTCTTGGAGTTGCCATAAAATATGGTTTTAATTTATTATTTACTTCTTTAATAGCTTTAGGAGATCCGCTCGCCACTAAAACATTTATCTTTTTAGCCTCATATATGTTATATATATCTTTTATATTGCTTAGCAATGCCTTAGCTTGATCTGTAGAAATATTTCTCAATATTATTGTCTCCGTTTTCTCTAATGTAGCCTCGTTCAAATTAGGCGAAGAGGTACCTCCTTTTAAAAGCGAAGATATAGAAGGCAAGGCCTGAATAGACTCTACACATTTACCAGAATTTATAATGGTTATTCCATTTAGCACATTACTATTTAAACAATATTCTCTTAGTATATTATTAAAAAGAACATCGGAATTTATAGGTTTACTAACATTTATAGTTATTTCTTTATCATGGAAATTCGGCCCAAACATTATACTCTTATGATCTATTTTGGCAATCGCTTTTATAACATCTGATAACTTTGCATTTTGAAAGCTCATACTAGTAATGGTAGTAGCCCTAATTATAAAACTTAGCGACAGTAAAACCAGCGACAATTTAGCAAAGACCCTATACATACTATTTACCTCCAGCTTGATTTATTCTATTTATAATATCTGTTTTGTTTTTTAAAATCATAGAGGGGTCTTTATCAACAGATATCAATTTGATTGAATTTTGGTTAGAAACAACTATAAAATGTTGCAACTTCCCATTATTTTCTACATTAATATAACCTTCGGCGTTTTGCCAGTTAGCTGAAGATGAACTATCCATGCTATTAGCAAGAGCAATAAAACTTAAGGATAGTGGTAAAATTATAAACAATTTACTTGCCATTTTTCTTACCCTCGTTTATTTTAGATATAAAATTGCCCTTTAAGTTCACAACAGTTTCAAAATATGAAAAACCAAATTTATTTAATTTAAGATTTTTATTTACCATTATGCTGTTTAAGCATATTCCAGCTACACCAATATCATAGCAACCATTTGTTTGTTTTAAATTATACCAAATATCATCGCTATAAGATGGATTTTCCATGCTTATTGTAAAACTAAAAGAGTTAGGAATAACATTCCCACGTGCTTTGAAAGATGTGTTTTGTATATACGAATATGTCTTCGTTATATTATAAAAAGCAAAGTTTATCAATCCAGTATAAGAGTTATAATAACTATAATATTTACTCAAAATATTATTCATGTCTTTAAAAGAGGAGATGGTGTCGTTAAGTTTTTCATAATTATTTCTTAGTAAAGATAACTCTTTATTCGTAACTTCAATTCTCTGATTATACGGTTTTATTTGGATTAATCTATCTTCATATTCATGCCTTAACACCATATTAGATATAAATAAAAATAAATCTAAGACAGCAAATATTAAAAATATTGAAAAACTACCTAAGAATATCAAAAACTGTCTATTGGATAATAGATTCTCTGTATCTATTTGTATAGGTAAATTACTCAGCTTGGATAAAATAGGAGATTGTCCTTTTAAACGCTGTCTTAGCAAATTCACATCTACCTTTTTTAGCTTCTTTACATTACTTGCCATTTTTATTTCCCTTCAATAATTTCTGTTGATTAGGAACCTTGGAAATACTATCAATAGCGTATCCAGATATACAAACATTTACTGGAGAAGATAATTTTATACTATAAGATTTAGCAGTATTAATAGTATATTGATTGTTTTCTTGTAATACACCTCCTGTACAATTAGAGTTTTTACCAAAGCCCAAAGATATATTGTTTATTAAAAGCAAAGGATATATGTTATTTGGTGAATTAAAATCATTTAAAAAGCTCAAAACATTTGCTTTACTAACAGCCACATTAAACTTGATGGGCAATAGCTCTACACCAAACAACTCTCGATTAATTGCTGGTTTTTTATTTTTTTTAGCTTTTTGCATGTTAGCAAAATTTGATTTCAGGCCGTCTTGGTTAACTACTATTCTCAGAGGTGTTTCTTCCTGGAAAGAAGTTAAATATCCACCATAATAAGTTACTTCATTATTTAAAATCATCGGTATCTGGTTTAATTCGGTATTATAAGCATATTTTATTGAAGGATTTAATAGCAAAGCATTTAGCTTAGATATTTCTTGATTATAATAAATTTTTTGCTTTTCCAATGAGAAGATTTGGGCTTTTAATTGACTTAACGTTGGCAAAGATAACAATTTCTGTTCTACGCTAGATCTTTCGTTACTTTGCTTTATATAAAAATAAATAGAAATAACTGGTAGAAGCACGGACAAAGCTGTAGACAAAATCTGTTTATCTCTATCAGCAAGAGAATTATACCAACTATAAACTTTATCTTTTACGCTATCAAAAATGGTTGTCATAGCGTTTTCATGGTATCGTTTCTAAACCTATATATATATTAGTAAGAACTCTAACAACACAACCCTTGTTTTCTATATTTTCTATACAACTTTGTAGGTTTTTTGAGAGTTCTGGGAAGGATATGGGATAACCTATGTTGTTGTGTTTGGTATTTATAAGCACATTGCATTTTGTAATCAAGGTTTTGTGGCTTTTGGTATAAAAATCAATTGTAATTATCTTATAACCATCAGATTTATTTTTTATTTTACCTATATCAAATAAAAGTTCATCGTCGCCCTTAGAACAGGTATATCTGTTCTCTTCGCATATTTTTCTTGCTTTCTTGTAAGATGTAAAGTTTGTCATGTCGGCGTTATATTTGTTAGCTTGATCTCTGTACATAGCCCCGGACACATCATACAGGTTATGACAACTTTTACCAGTTAAAACATTAAATACAAGATTTATTTGATCTTTTAAATCAGATGGATATGCAAAAACTTGGAAACTTCCTAATATAAAAAGCACAACACAAATTATCACTGGCTTGAGTAAAATTTTCATAACATTCTCATAGTAATGCGCTTTTGTCATCATGTCAATCTCTCCTCATAAGTTTTCTTGGTAGTATTCTCATATATTATACCTATCGGAATTTTTGTATCAGTTTTCATATAATCCCATTCCTTGGATACTTTGTAAGCTTTTTCGTAATCTGTGGGATCATGATTTTCAAGCCTATATACATGAGCATTATAAAAATCATATGTGTTATAAAATATCACACATGGTTGGAACACTTCTACCAAAGAAAAACCTTTATGCATAACAGCTTTTTTGATAAGGTCTTTTAAATGATCCATATAACCAGAATAACCTCTGGCTATAAAAGTAGCCCCAGCTTCCAGTATAAAAGATAATGGATTTATAGGGTCCTCCGGAGGACCTTTTGGCGTAGATTTACCTTTGAAATTCAATGCACTTGTGGGTGTAAACTGACCAGTGGTAAGACTATATGCATGATTATCATGGACTATCACAGTGATATCTATGTTCCTTTTTGCAGCAAAAACAAGATGTTCCATCCCTTCACCATATCCATCACCATCCCCTACAAAGCAAATCACTTTTAGATTTTCATTGGCAAGTTTTATACCGCTTGCTGTAGTTAAAGCCCTTCCGTGCAACGAGTAAAAAGAGTTTATATCCACATAGTCAAAAATCTTACCATGACAACCTATACCCGTTACCATTACAAAGTTTTCAAGAGGTATT
>CAZDZN010000015.1:8957-12038 GCA_964509905.1 uncultured Aquificaceae bacterium | reverse complement strand
CAAAGCACCACCCAAGGCACCTAATATGCCAAAATTGCCGCAGTTCCTACACCAAGTTATTTCTGCCCCCGTATACAAGCTTTTCGTAATCATAAGATATATTATAATACTTTTATGGATTTTGAAGAAGAGCTAAATTCTTTTGAAAGTCAAAAATTGTATAGAAGTAGAAATATATATGAAAATAAAAAGATATTTTGTTCAAACGACTATCTTGGCATGTCAAAAAATCCTAAAGTATTGGAATATCTAATAAATAATATAAAAGAAATCGGCCTTGGCTCTACCGCATCATCGTTGGTAAATGGATATACTATCTATCATCAAAACTTAGAAAAGCTTTTATCTGTCTTTAAAGATAAAGAAGATTGCATGGTTTTTCCTTCTGGATATTCCACAAATATAGGACTTTTGCAAGCAATAGCTTCGGAAACAGACGCATTTTACAGCGATGAATTCAATCATGCCTCAATAATAGATGGCATAAGATTATCAAAAGCTAAAAAATATATATATAGACACAAAGATACAAACCATCTTTTCGAGCTTTTAAAAAAAACAAGAAAAAACCACAAAAGAATTTTTGTCGTATCAGATTCGGTCTTTAGCATGGAAGGAGATATCGTGAATTTAAAAGAGCTTATAGCTTTATCAAAAGAGTTTGAGGCGTATCTTATATTAGATGAAGCTCACGCCACAGGGACTATTGGAAAAGGTATATTTGATTATTATAAAATATTCAGCGAAGATAATGTCATCATCATGGGGACGCTTTCAAAAGCCATAGGTTCTCAAGGTGGGTTTATTTGTGCTAAAAAAATTATTATAGAGTATCTTGTAAACAAAGCGAGGTCTTATATTTTCTCTACAGCTTTGGGACTTCCCATGACCCTTGGTTCTATAAAAGCTATAGAGCTAATCCTTGGTGATTTAGATTTTTATACTAAAAGCCTGAAAAATATTACAAACACTATGATAAATAACATCAAAGATATTGGTTTTGAGACAAAAGTAGATTACGAGAGCCCTATAATACCTATAAAAATTGGAGATGAAGAAAAAACCATTGGATTAAGAGATAAATTGCTTAAAAAAGATTTTTTTATACAAGCCATAAGATATCCAACAGTGCCAAAAAACAAAGCCATTTTAAGGCTCACAGCTTGTTTAAACTATAAAGATGATGATTTAGAAACACTTTTTAAGGCTTTTAAAAGTATATAATGTCTTCATTAAATTTTCATCAAAAATTAATAGATTATTAACAGTTCAGTTTTATATTAATATCATGGAGGTATTTAGTATGCTAAAAGAGTTAGGTAAAGTAAGATTGATTAGGTGTAAAAGTCAAGGGGCTTTGAAAAAAACAGAGGATAGGCTTGTAAAGATGCACAAAAGAGTTGCTATTCTGCACAAAAAAGATTTAGGCAATAGAGTAAGTAGTAGTATATCAAGATCTTCAAAGTTTCATCTTTCCAAAGTGGATGTGGTTCTCGTGTTGGACGAGGAATCCTGAGCCTCGTACATCCCCTATCAATCTTAATAAAAAATTAATAAAATTAAGATATAATAATAGCATGATAGAACAATCCAAAACCCCAGGAATTTTAAAAAGGATTATATTGCCTTTTACTATGCTTGGCCCTGGCTTTCTCGTAATGATGGCAGATAACGACGCTGGTGGTATTACTACTTACGCTGTCACTGGTGCACAAACGAAGTATATCCTCGTAGGAGCCATAGTTATAATGTCTTTAACGGCTTTCGTAGTCC
Organism: uncultured Aquificaceae bacterium; assembly: GCA_964509905.1. GTDB lineage: Bacteria > Aquificota > Aquificia > Aquificales > Aquificaceae > Hydrogenobaculum. The sequence continues at coordinate 10,265 of CAZDZN010000015.1, read as the reverse complement.
AAGAAATGACTGTAAGATTGGGAGCTATTACAAAAGAAGGACATGCGGAACTCATATACAAGAAGTTTGGTAGGTTTTGGGGATTTTTCTCATTAGCCGACCTCTTTATAGCAAATACATTTACATTAGTAACAGAGTTTATAGGAATAGGCGCAGCAGTAAAGATGGTATTTAGTATTCCATATGAGGTATCTATACCTATATCCATAGGAGCTATGATCATATTGGTGTTGAGTGGTGGATATATGTTTGTGGAAAAATCTCTTATAGCTTTTGCACTTCTCCAGCTTGTTTTTATACCAGCTGCTATAAAATCCCATCCAAATATAAACGAAGTATTAAACTCCTTTACCTTTCAAGGTATAAATATTTTATCCCCCACATTTTTAACGCTTTTTATAGCAAATATAGGTACTACTATAGCTCCTTGGATGCTTTTTTTCCAACAAAGTGCTGTAGTGGATAGAAAAATGGACGAAAAAGATATTCTCATAGGAAGATTGGACACTTTCATAGGGAGTTTGGGAACTGCTATTGTAGCGGCATCCGTAATTATAACTACAGGGGCTGTTCTATACGGCCATTCTCCTTACAACAATATACAAGACGCATCTGAAGCTGCCAGAGCTTTGGTACCCTTCTTGGGCAAATACGCTGGGACTATTTTTGCCATAGGGCTTTTCTCAGCTGGTGCCGTAGCTGCCGTGACAATAGCCTTATCCACATCATGGGCCTTTGGTGAGGTGTTTGGCTGGGAACATAGCTTAAATCTGCCTTTTTATAAAGCAAGATGGTTTTACATTATCTATATCTTAAGCGTAAGCATAGCAGGTGCCATAGTGCTCATCCCAAACGCTCCTTTGGTGCTTATAAATTTACTCGTTCAGGTAATGAATACTTTTTTACTTCCACCAGCTTTATTGTTTTTACTTCTTTTGTTAAATGACAAAGAACTTATGAAAGAGCACATAAATAGCATATGGTCTAATACTTTAGTGGGTCTTATAATAGTGCTTGTACTCATACTCTCTTCTGTTTATGCTTATCAGGTATTGTTTGCTGGAGGTTAAAATGAATTATAACTTTTGGGTAAAGTTTGCAATGATATTTTTAAGAATTTATGTAATAGCCATGCTTTTGTTGTTAGCTTATAAGTTTTATCTAATATTGCACCATTGATTTATAGTATTTTTTTTACTTTATTATCCTTGGATCGTTTAAAGCAAGTAAAATATCAGCTATTAAGTTTCCTACTATAAGCATAATAGAGCCTACAAACAAACTACCCATCACCAAGAAAAGATCTTT
>CAZDZN010000015.1:7412-8947 GCA_964509905.1 uncultured Aquificaceae bacterium | reverse complement strand
GACAACACTGCATTTAATATTAAAAGCCCCATACCCGGCCAGTTTGTTACAATTTCCACCAAGGCAGCCCCTGATATCAAAGAGGACAATTCATATCCTAAAAGCACGATAAAAGGTGGCATAGCATTTCTAAGTACATGCCAAACAAGAGTTCTTCTCTTTACTTTTGAGGCTTTTAAAAACATATATACCGGACTATTCAAAATCTCAACAGTATTTATTCTCACAAGCCTTGAAAGCCCACCAAAAGAAGAGAGTGTAAGAGCGCTAACAGGAAGTACAAGATGTTTCAAACTTACTCCACTAAGCATATCCGAAATATTTATAATATCAGTTTTGTAGAAAAATAGTATTATGATAAAACCCATTATAAAAGATGGTACAGACATAGATATGTAGGATATTCCTTGGATTATTTTATCTAAAAAATCATCTTTTTTAAAAGCCGATAAAACGCCGAGTGAAAAAGCTATACTCCAAGACAAAATTGCCGACGGAATGGACACTATAAGTGTATTAGGAATCCTTTCTAATATCAGTTTATCCACACTCTCGTTGTATTCTATGGAATATCCGAAGTTAAATTTTAACGCATTTAAGAGCCAGTCAAAATATCTTACAAAAAAAGGTTTGTTTAGGCCATAAAAAGTCTCTAACTGTCTTATAGTTTCAGGTGATACGCTTGGATTTAGCTTTAATTGGTCAAAAAATCCACCAGGGGCTAAATTGATAGCTAAAAATGAAAAAAAGCTTATACTAAGCACTACAAAAACTCCTTGGATTAGCCTTACAAGAATAAACTTTATCATTTTGACCAGCGTTCAGATACGGTAGTTTCTGTTTCCACGATTACATCTTTTAATATTATAGTGCCTGCTTTCTTCATAGATGTTTCTAAAAGCTTTGAAACTTCCCCAGCTTGATCTTTTTTTACCTCAACAACCATTTCGTCGTGAATGAGATTTACCACATTAGCATCAAAGTTGTGTTTCCTAACCTCTTGGGAAAATATCAAAACAGATAGTTTTAAAAGCTCTGCTCCTGTTCCTTGAATGGGATAGTTTGCCGCATCTGTAAATGTATAGATTGTCATGGGTTTGCCAAGCATCGTTTTTAGTTTTACCTCTCCTTTTGCTTTTAGCTCTTTTTTAATATTATCGTGCCAAGCTTTTATGCCTTGAAAAGTGGAAAAAAATACTTCTCTAAATCTTTTGGCTTCGGATATAGACATATCAACTCCATAAGAGTTTTTAGCATACAAAGATAGTGATTTTTCTGATATGCCATAGATAAGGCCAAAATTAGCCGCTTTTGCGCGTTGCCTCTCTTCTTTAGTAATCTCTTCAATAGGTTTTCCAGTTATTAAAGAGGCGGTGAATTTGTGAAGGTCTTCTCCTCTATTTATAACAGATATCATCAGTTCATCTTTTACATAGTCTGCTGCTATTCTAAGCTCAATCTGAGAAAAATCTGCAATTACGAAGGTATATCCGTCTTTGGCTTTTAGTATAGATTTTAACTCTCGTGGAATATTT
>CAZDZN010000015.1:0-7402 GCA_964509905.1 uncultured Aquificaceae bacterium | reverse complement strand
GCTTTGAAGAAGACATTCTGCCAGTGATAGCCCCTATTTGCCAAAATTCAGGATAAATGCGATTATTTATAGAATAATCCAATACTTCTTGAAGTTTTTCTTGAAGCTTATGAAGTTTTCTAAACTCCAGTACTTTTGATATAAATTTTCTTAGTTTTTCGTCTTCTTCCGAAAGGTATTCTGCCAATATGCTATCGTCTGTAATGATGTTATCTTTTTCAGTTCTTGGAAGCCTTAGTTTGAATTGTCTTTCCAAAAATTCACCTATTTTTTTAGGGCTGCTTATGTCTATTCTGTAGTTTATGTAAAAATCCATTGCCAATTCTTGGGTTTTTTTCTGAAGAAGCTTTTTGGAATTTTCAATCTCTATCTCATCTATCCCTATGCCTATATGTTCTATCTTGGCAAGCTCTTGCACAAATCCCATCTCCACTATAGCATAAGCGCTCTCTAAGGAAAAAGTTTTTGCCACTCTTGATTTCTGCAAAATGCCAACGACAGTGGGTTCTTTGTCTAATTCTTTTTTTAGCTTTTCATATAAAAACCTTAAAACATCCACATCTTTTGCCGCATAAAAAATCTGGTCTTTGGTTAAATCTTTGGAAGACCAATTGGAAAATTGTTCTTTCTTGTCTAGACTCTCACCACTAAAATGATTGTAAACGCTTGCAAGAGATACTCTGTTTAGGCCGAAAAGCTGTGCTCCTATCATCGTATCAAATGTGGTATAAGGGTGTATATCGTATTTCATAAGATATTTTAGGTCAAATTTTAGATTGTGTCCTATCACCCCTTTTGTGGATATAACACTTTTTATCAAATAAGGTGCTTTTTTTACAAAATAAAAATCTATAACATATATTGGTCCTTTTTCTAATCCTGCTTGAAAAAGCCTGATATCTTTTGGAGTAGTCTCGGTATCTATAAACCAAATATTTCCTTTAGAAAGATAATCAAGAGCCTTTAAAAGCTCTGGCTCGCTATCCACATAAATATAATTCATTGGTTCAATTGGCTATTTTTATACCCATAAAAAATATATATAAAAAGTCCCACTATACACCACACCACAAATCTAAGCCAGGTAAGCATCGGGAGTCCGAGCATGATAAGAACTAAGGCTATAAGATTTATCGGTAAAAATATTCTTGCTAAGGGCATTTTGAACTTTGGCTTATAGTCTGGAGATTTTCTAATAAAGATAATACTTATTCCCACCATAAAGTACGCGAAAAGAGTACCTATGTTTACCATCTCCGCTAAATCCTTTAAAGGAAAAAGCCCTGCAGCCAAAGAAAGCAAAATAGCTCCTAAGGCAGTAGCTTTATATGGAGTATTGAATTTTGGATGGATATCTGATAGAGATTTAAACAAAAGCCCATCTCTGGATAACGCATAGACTACCCTTGTAAAACCAAGCCCCATCACCATTATAACGCTTGTGATGGTAATTACCGCTCCTATGGAGATAATGCTTGCTACAAGCAATTTATGAAGCTTTTCCATAGCAAAAGATAAAGCATCTGGAACATTTAACTCTTTGTAATTTACCACTCCGGTGAGGATAAAACTCACCACTATGTAAAAAAGTGTACTAAGCCCTAATGAGCCTATGAGCCCAATGGGTAGATCTTTTTGAGGGTTTTTTACTTCTTCTGCTACAGTGGACACTGCATCGAACCCAAGATAGGCAAATATGATAAGCCCGGTGGCATGCCATACTCCAGATATTCCAAAAGGCAAGAAGTCTTGGTAGTTTTTAAAATCAATATGAGGTAAAGCAAAAACTATAAACACCAAAAGCACCAAGATTTTAAGCATAACGATAACAGAGCTCACAAAAGCACTCTCTTTAATCCCAATATAAAGTATAAAAAACATAAGTATTATGATAAAAAAAGCCAAAATATCTACATAAGTCCCAGTTTGAGGATTATAAGCACCACTCAAAGTCTTAGGCAGTGTTATATTAAATGCGTTTTTTAAGAAGGATCTAAAATAAGAAGACCAGCCAACCGCCACAGCGGCTGTCGATATACCATACTCTAACACTAAATTCCACCCTACAAACCATGCTATTATTTCACCCAAAAATGTATAAGTGTAGCTATATGCACTCCCAGAAACTGGTATAGAAGAACCAAGCTCCGCATAAGCAAAAGCACTTATTCCAAGAGATATAGCCCCAAAGATAAAAGACAAGACGATACCAGGACCAGCCATTGTAGCGGACGCCATCCCAGTGATGACGAATATACCAGCGCCTATGATAGCACCAACACCCATCAAAACAAGTTCTATGGCCTTTACTTCCCGAGGAAGTTTATCTTCCAATATATATGTTTTTTTTCTTAAAATCCCAAAACTCATATATAAAATATACCATAAGTCAAAAGCCAGATTCTTAAAATTGTAAGCATTTAATATATCTTGACAAAATCAATATCAAAATAATAAATTTTTAGGGACTGTCCATTCCATTGTGTAAATCTTTTTGTGTTAAAATAACATGTAGGAGTTGAAGGAAGCCTTTGCAAAGATAGTGGAAGCTGCTTTAGAAGACAAGTATGCCACGGACTCAGAACTTGATGACTTCTTAGGCTATGAACCTTATGACAAGTCTGCCACGGTCTAAGAAGTGATAACCCTAATTATAGGAATGGTTATTACAACAGAAAAGTTCAGACTGATAATGCTGATATAGAGATAAAGATGCCAAAAGATAGAAACTAGAGAGTTTGAGCCAAAGATTGTTCCTAAGAAAGGAACAAAGATATCAGAGGACATTCAGAAAAAGATCATACTTATATATTCTAAAGGGTTGTCTACCAGGGACATAGTTGATATTATAAAGGATATCTATTGTGTGGAGCTATCCCCTTCTTTAATATCAAGAATTACAGATAGAGTATTGCCAGAAATAAGAGCCTGGCAATCAAGACCTTTAAAAGAGATATAAGTTTCGGTTTTTATAGACTGTATGTTTTTCAAAGTAAGAGATATGAACAGAGTTAGAAATAAGGCTCTTTACTTAGTGATTGGTATAGATGACGAAGGCATGAAAGAGGCTCTTGGATTCTGGATAGCTCAACAAGAAAGCGCAAGTTTCTGGATAGAGGTTTTAAATGATCTTAAATCAAGAGGAATAGAGCGTATTCTTACAATCGTAAGCGATGACTTACCCGGTATTGAAAATGCTTCCTTGGCAACCTTCCCAGAAGCAACCCATCAGAAATGTTTGGTGCACAAAGTCAGAAACAGCTTAAAGAAAGTATCCTCTAAGGATAGAAGAGAGGTTGCCATAAGTATGCCACAGGATAGGACCTAAAAAAGATATACCGAGCTACTACTAAAGATATGGCTATGTTAGAGTTCGAGGCATTTAAAGATAAATATCAGGATAAGTATCCATCTATTGTAAGAGATTGGGAAAAAGACTTAGACTATATTCTCGCCTTTTATCAATATCCTTATGAGATAAGAAGGATGTTAAGCACTACAAATCTCATAGAAAGCGTAAATAGCAAGATAAGGAAGGCACAAGTATGCCACGGTTTGCTGATGGCAAGAGGGTATTTCCTGATGATGATAGCCTTCTGAAAGTTGCCTATGGCGCTATTTTGGAATTGGAGGGTAAATGGACTAAACCTATAAAGGACAAGTCTACCACGGTTAACTGGGATCTAATACGGCAACAACTAAAAATTCTCTATCCAGGTGTGCTATAATGTTTAGTAAGAGAGTTTACACAATTAGTGAGACACTCCCGCATTATCTTTTAATCTCAACTCTCCTATAAATAGAATATCTTCATACTCAAGCCGTCTTTCTTTTGTCTATAGTTTTTCGTTTTTGCTAGAAAAAAATTCTATCAACTTTTTCCAAGAAAAATCTTCTTCTATGAGATTTTCAATATTTTTATTAATCTCATCTATCGTCATATTTTACCTCTTTTCATAAGCATCTTCCTTTCGTATAATGTTAAGCTATTTGGTATATTATAGTGCATTTTAAGACTTTATGTGTATTACATTGTAATACATTGTAATCCTGATAAATATCACTTTTTCTGTGTTTGTTGCTTTATCTGATTCATTTGTTGTTGCAAATGCTGGATTTGCTGCTTCACTTGTGGTGAAACATTACCAGCTACACGACTTTCAGCGACAAGCCTGCCACAGACAAAATGAATTACTAACTGGAATGGCACTATTTTGGGTTCGTATCTGGCTAAATAATCCACTACACCTCTAATCTGATTTTTTCCCTATCTTGTAGTTCCTATATGAGATTTTCAAAATCCAGATTATCTATCTGTCCTTCTCTTATAAGCCTTATATTTTTCTCTATCCACTCCAAATAATCTTTTTCATAAAGCTCTCTTAGGCTTTGGTTTTCAATAATATCTACTTTCACCATATTTATAAACATAAGCGATTAAATGATGTTATCAAATAATCAAAAGTTATATGCATTTTCTCCATGAACCACAGCATCAAGCCCTTCAGTTTCTTCATCAGGTTTTACTCTAAGACCTATAATGGCGTTTATGGTTTTAAATATCAAAAAGCTCGTACTAAAAGCATAAAAACCACTTATAAAAGCCGATAGTGTTTGAACTAAAAACTGATGAATATTCCCTTGGATAAGACCGCTCACTTGATTTATCTGCTTTTGGGCAAAAACACCTGTAAGTATGGTACCTATAAACCCAGATAACCCGTGAATACCAAATACATCCAATGTATCATCATATCCAAATTTTGGTTTTATTATCACCACACCTATATAAGATACAATGCTTGCCGCTATTCCTATAAATACAGAACCCATCACCCCTACATAACCAGCCGCTGGCGTTATAGCTACAAGTCCAGCTAAAGCTCCTGAGGCCATACCTAAGTTTGTAGCTTTTTGCGAATGAAAAATCTCTACAATCATCCACATGATAAGCCCAGCAGCAGCAGCCGTGTTGGTATTTAAAAACGCTATGGAAGCAACCCCGTTGGCCGAGATGGCAGAACCGGCGTTAAATCCAAACCATCCAAACCACAAAAGTCCAAGTCCAAGCATAACAAGCACCATGTTGTGAGGGATGAGTGCCGTGTTTTTACGCCTTCCTATAACAACTGCACCAGCCAAGGCCGAGAAGCCAGACGCTATTTCTACAGGATTCCCACCAGCAAAATCCACTACTCCTATTTTAGTCAAAAATCCGTTGTCCCAGACCCAATGAGCTATTGGAATATATACAAGGGTTATCCAAAGAGGAATGATAGCAAGCCAAGCTTTAAATTTTAATCTTTCTATGAGAGCCCCACTTACAAGCGCTACGGTGATAGCTGCAAAAGCAAGCTCAAACGAAGCAAAAGCAAACTCCGGTATATCCATATTGGCCTTTATGCTGTTTATATTTATATTATTCATAAAAAGGTAGTTTAGCCCTCCTATGAGACCATCTATATCCTTACCAAAAGCAAGCGAATAGCCGTATATCACCCATATTATGCTTGTTATAGCAAAAGCCACAAAACTAAGCGCTACAGTATTTAGTGTGTCTTTTTTCTTGGAGAGCCCGGCATAAAACACTGCAAGCCCCGGTATAGTCATCATAATCACCAGTAATGCCGATACAAGCACCCACGCCGTATCACCAGCGCTGATCCTTGTGCCATCTGCAAACGCAATATCAAATCCCAACAAAACCAAAGCAAACACCTTACCCATAATCCCCCAAAGTGGCAATTTTCGCGCCAAACTTGGACTACACGGTGTTTGTCCTAGAAAAATCTTTGACTTAATTTATGTCATATAAAAACTTTTATGTCATAATGTAAACAATTTTACAATTTTGTTAACAATAATTTAATAAAAACTAAAGTAAAGCACTTTATCCAATATTTCATATATCTGATATAATATTATTCTTTATTCTTTGCAGGAGGTTTTTATGAAATTGCACGAACATCAGTCTAAAGAATTGCTAAAAAGGTATGCTGCGTTCAACATAAAAGAAGCAAAAGAAGCAGCCGATGCTTTAAGTGGTTATCCTTTGGTAGTAAAAGCCCAAATACATTGCGGGGCAAGGGGTAAAGCAGGTGGTGTAAAAGTGGTTAAATCAGAAGAAGAGTTAATAAGCTTTGCAGAATCCCTTCTTGGTAAAACTTTAAAAACCATCCAATGTCCGCAAGGAAAAATAGTTTCAAGGCTTTTAATAGAAAAAGCCACACCCATAGAAAAAGAGTTTTATCTCAGTATCACATTAGACAGATCAAATTCAAAAATCCTCATCATGGCTTCAAAAGAAGGGGGTATGGAGATAGAAGAACTATCCAAAGAAAAACCAGATGCCATCATAAAAGAATATGTAGATCCAGTACTTGGAATTATGCCTTATCAAGCGAGGAAGTTGGCATTTGCTCTTGGTTTAAATCCTTCTGTCTTTAGTAAAATAATTATAAACCTATATAAAGCCTATATGGATTTGGATGCTTCGCTTTTGGAGATAAATCCCTTGGTGCTAACAAAAGATGGAAATATTGTGCTTTTGGATGCAAAAGTGGAGATAGATGACAACGCATCCTTTAGACATAAAGACATAGAAGAATTAGAAGACACTACACAGATAGACAAACTGGAAGTAGAGGCAAAAGCTTACGGGCTAAATTATATAAAACTCGACGGTAATATCGGATGTATGGTAAACGGAGCTGGTCTTGCGATGACTACTATGGATATTATAAAATTAGCGGGCGGCGCCCCGGCAAATTTCTTGGATGTGGGAGGTGGTGCGTCGGTGGAGCAGATTGCAAATGCTTTTAGAATCCTCACATCTGATGAAAATGTAAGAGCGGTATTTATAAATATATTTGGCGGAATACTAAGATGCGATAGGCTTGCTAACGGACTTATAGAAGCGGCTAATATGGTAAACATAAAAATACCAGTGGTAGTGAGATTAGAAGGCACTAATGTAGAAGAAGGAAGAGGTATACTAAAAGAATCCGGGCTAAACTTTGAAAGCGCTATCGATATGTGGGATGGTGCCCAAAAAGCGATAAAATTAGCCGAATAAAACTAAGGAGGTTTTTTTATGTCTATATTAGTAAACAAAGACACAAAAGTGGTAGTACAAGGAATAACTGGTAAAGAAGGTTCTTTTCACGCCACTCAGTGCAAAATTTATGGCACAAAAGTGGTAGCTGGTGTGACACCAGGAAAAGCTGGTACTGATGTGGAAGGAATTCCAGTTTTTAACACTGTGGAAGATTCTGTGATAAATACAAATGCAAACTGCTCCTTAATATTTGTCCCACCTCCTTTTGCAGCAGATGCTATAGTAGAGGCAGCAGATGCTGGTATTGAGCTTATAATATGCATAACAGAAGGAATACCAGTAAAA
>CAZDZN010000014.1:18778-25892 GCA_964509905.1 uncultured Aquificaceae bacterium | reverse complement strand
AAAAATTATTTATAGCTTTTGGGATAATCAACGGTTTGGTATTTGCTAAAAGCCTAAGACAAGAGGCTTACATAAACTTTTTTTCTGGAAGACTTCCGGGCATTAGAAGTGTAACTCTAAGACCAAATCTAAACTTAGGTTATAAGCTTCACTTTGGATTCGATAGATTTGATATGGATTTTAAAGCAGATGGATTTTATGGGTCTGCAGATACTGGTACGGGCACTGTTAAAAACAAACTTTTGCAACTAAATTTAAAAGCTATTGGGCTATACAATTTTTATGAAGATAAACATTCTAAAATAGGTATTGGGCTTTTTGCAAAAGATTATCAACCCCTAAATTCATTTATCCCTTCTATAACCCAGGCTCAAGTAACGCAGTATGGAACCGAAGAAAAAGAAATCCCCACAAACGATACATACAATTTTGGCTCAAGACTAAGGGCAAAATACTCTTACCAGAAAATAAGTTCCTCTATTTTTACCGATATATATTTTTATGGCAACAGAGTAGCTCCAAACTTAGTGCCCTACGCTCCACTTCTTAGTATAGGTACCAAAAACAAATTGTTTTTAGTAGGGGATATAAACGCTCCAAAGCTTGCACTCGATCTTGATATGAGATTCTTCTTTGAGAGAAAATACGGCAATAAGATATTTACCTCCCATGATGGACTTGCTGGTACCAAAAGAGAGTTCGATCTCATCGTAGGAGCTACCTACTACATCACCCAAAAACTTGATTTTCATGTAGAAACTTACGGATTTAATAATCTAAACAGAGGCAACTCCTCCACCCTCCCCAGTGGCTTCAAAGATGGTATCTACGCAGGCTTTGGCTATAGATTTTAAACGCATTGACAACCCAATATAAAATTATTATCATATTTTTACGGTAGAGGTTCTAAAACAAGAGTACCCTGGAGTTAATTTTTAGGCTTTTGATTGGAATAATACAAAAAAGCTCTCACCCATGCTAAGGATTAGATTTTTCATACGAGAGCAACGCTGTATAGAGTAAGAGTCTTCTTCTTGGCATACGGATTGGAAAACCTCTACAAAATAAGGGATTTGGATAAGAAAATCTCGCTGAGATTTCAAAAACTCAACTCTAAAACCAAAATGCTCTCCTATCTTTTGAAGCTTAGAAAAATCCACCATTGCACTTATATCAAAAACTTCCAAAGAATAAATATTTTCTATAATCTTTGAATCTTTTATGGCTCTTATGGTGTTTTTGTGAGGATGCGTCTTATAGCCATAGTCTATGCTAAATATATATCCTTTTTTTAAAAGCCTTGAAACATCGCCATACAAATAATAAGCATCCACCGGGATTTCGTCGTAAAGATGCCCATCTATTCCCAATATACCCATAACCTCCTTGGTATCTTCTTTAATATCTTTCCAAACTTCCTTTTGGTGCTGCTCGATGTAAAGCTCTTTTTTATCCTTCACTGGGGCTATACCAAGAGCATCGAAAAATTCGTTGGATACGATGACTCCCTCAAATGGTTCAATGTCTTTTAAATTCTTAACCCAGCATATATCTTTATCTTTTAAAAGCTCTTTTTGGATATTTATAAGGTAATCGCTTTGTTCAAGTATTACGTAAGGGACATCTAACACACTCAGTATGTCTTTTGCCAAAAATCCATTTCCAGCACCCAGTTCTAATATCTTTGGATTGTCAAAAGCATCTAAGTAATCTTTCAAAAAATAAGCTATACTCTTTCCAAAAGCTTCGTCAAGCTCAGGGGATGTAAAAAAATCCCCTCTTCCTATTTTTGGGCTTTTAGTATAATACTCGTTAACTTTTTTTATGAAAAACTCGTAAAACCTCATGGTAAAATTATACACTATGATAATTGAAGAGATGGCAAAAGAACACATAGACCAAGTGATTGAAATAAACAACCTGTCTTTTACCACAGATGCTTGGAATGAGCAAGGTTTTTACAGAGAGTTTAGCTTGGATTACTCTAAAAAATGGGTAGGGATAGAAGACGGCAAAGTGGCGGTTTATGCGGTGTTTTGGTGTCATGACGAAGAAGCTTTTATGATGACTTTTGCAGTGCATCCAGATTATAGGTCAAAGGGTACAGCTTACTATTTTTTAATAGAAGTTTTTGAGCTTTTAAAAGCCCAAAACATAACATATTTAGAGCTTGATGTAAGAAAATCAAACCTACCCGCCATAAACTTATACAAAAAACTTGGCTTTGAAATCCAAAGAGAACGCCCGAACTTTTATTCGGACGGAGAAAACGCCTTTGTCATGGCAAGAGCCCTTTAAAATATATAATCTTTAAATCTGTTGAAGTTAGCTATCGCTTGGGCTAAGTTTAGTCTCTTTTCTTGGGCAATCTTGATAATATATTCCAAAATATCGATGGACTCTTTTATGTCCTCTTTTCTCTCATTGGATAGGTCTAGGGTTGCCACCTCTTCTATGCATTTTTGAGCTTTGTCGTATTCTTCGGATTGGATGTACATCTCACATTGAAGAAGCAGCTTTTTCAGGCTCTGCTGACTTTGATCCATATTCTCTCCTTTCTATCTCTTCCCAGGCTTTTTTTACACCCGATAGCATCATTATCATGTTTTGAAGTAGCTCTTTATCATTTTTTTGATTTGCTATCAAAAGACCTTCCAATATAGTCCTGTAAAAGTAAGACAAATCTTGAGCTACAGAACCACCTTTTTCAAAGTTTAGAGAGTCGTGCAATATAGCTACAGCTTCTGTGGCCTTTGTAATGTATTCACATTTTTTGATGAGGTTGTCTATGTTGTCAAGTCCGTCACCTATAGCCTCAATGGCTAATTCCATAAACTCTATAGCCTTGTCGTAGGCTATAACTATTAGCTGTAATGGGTTTGCACTAAATAGCATGTTTTCTACATAACTATCTTTTAAATCTTGATACATAATCTATACCTCCTTTATTCTAAACAAGTGTTTGAAGTTTACTGATCTCAGCGCTTGAGCTTGCCATAATAGCCTCTACTTGGGAAAATTGAAGTTGAAGCTGTTGTTGTTGTAATAGCAGCGATTGTTGCATTTGATATATTTGATTTTGCACGTAAGAATAGTTTGAAGATATGTTGTTTTCTTCTGTCATCAAAGCCCCGTTCGGAGATATGACATTCATAATAGCTTGACTTAAGCTACTGGCAAAAGCGGTAACCGAATTGAGAGCTGAGCTGGAGCTTGTGCTTAATATATTTTGAAAGCTGTTTGAATCAAATTGCAATTGCCCCGTTTGATAATTATAGTTTACCACTCCTAAATTTTCTAAAGGTTGAACTACACTTAGAAGCTGAGATTTTATGTTTGTCAATACAAAATTCCCCATAAAATCTCCTGGAATTATGAATGGGTTAGCAGAGGTAAGAGAAGCTTGGGATGGATAAGTACCAGGTTTTTCCGTTAACACATTTATAGGGGTTAATATGTTGTTTATTTCGTTTATGAGGTTTGATACATTGTTTGCCACCTGGGATGTATCTTGAGATATGCTCAATACTACAGAGCCTGTGCCTGAAAGATTTAATGTGACACCGCTTATTACATTTTGAATCTGATTTATATTGGAAGTAACGCTTGCTCCTCCAAAGTTTATAATGGCGTTTTGAGCGTTTTGTATATAGCTTTGACTAAATATACCAGAGCTATCCTGAGCTACTATTACGTGCTGAGTGGTCGAAGGAGAGGTAGTAAAAGTAGAGGCTCCTTGTTTTTCAGCGACCATAAGACTGTATGTGTTGCCGTTGAAGAATATTGAAGCTGTCACATCAGATCCGGCGGTGCTGTTTATTTCATTTACTATATCTTGAAGTGTGTTGGTGTTGTTGTATGTGATGTTGAATTCTTGGACTCCAGAAGTAGAGGCTGTGAGGTTATTATCAGTAATACCTGAAGAAGATGTATTTGAGCGGAAAAATAAACTTATGGTACCACTTTGCCCAAGTTGGGTATTTAATGAAGAGAAACTCCCAAGTAGTGAAATCTCTGGTTGGGCTAATTGCTGGGCTGTGATATTGTAAGTACCTGCTGGCGTGCCTGGGGTTGCTATAGCGTTTAAAACACTTGAGTTTGAGCTTATAGCAGTCATAGAACCTGTGAGTGGATTTAATACAAAACCCATCATTGTAGAAAATACAGACATTGATTGGTTGTAAATGTAATTAACCTCTTGCATCTGATTTTGCATATAAGTAGCTTGTTGACTTAACGATATAAGGGGTAAGCTGCTGGAAGACATAACCGCAGCTAATATACTACCGCTGTTGAACAAATTTGAAAATCCTGATAAAGCTATTCCTGCCATAGTTTATACCTTCTTATTCACAAAAATACCTACTAAGTTGTTGATAGCCTCTGCTATCTTAAGCATATATTCCGGCGGAATCTCTTTTAACACTTGATTTGTCTTGTTGTCTATTATCTTTATCACTGTGGTATCGGCTTTTTTATCTATGGTGATGTTTAAATGCGTATTTAGATAAGATAGATTCTCCATAAGCTGTTGTATGGCTTTTTGAGTTTGTTTTTCCAAATCTTCAGTATTTTGATTGTTTTGCGTATTTTGATCCTGCATATTTTGATTTTGCTGTTGGTTTATATTTTGTGCGCTCTGATTAGGACTTACATTCTTTATATTCGTTTGCATATTTTGAACGTTCTGAAGTGTATTGTTTGCCACCCCACTTAGTCCTGTTAAATCAAGCGGTGTCATAATCAAAACCTCCTAAGGCTTTTAATATCAAATATAAAACTAACTCTTCATTTTTCAATGATATTTAAATCGGTACTTGCCAAAAAATTTTTAGCCTCTTCTATTTTTTCTATACTATTATCTTCATCGTAGGGTTTTATCTTTAAAAATATACCGCTTAAACTTTTTTCTATATATTTTATTGTGCGTATTTCTGATATGAGATTGTCGTTTATTATGACATTGGCTTTTTCCAATATATCCCACAGAGTCTTTAGCATATTGTCTATATCCCTTCTTCTTTTATCTGGTAAAAATATTACGGCTTCTATAGATATTTCGCAATCAAATGGCTTTTGAAAATTTATACTTTTTAGCTGGTTGTCTATTTCCCACAGTGCTTTCACTTCCCAATGTGTTATACGCCAAGGTTTAAACACTGCTCCTCCTTTTTGTCTTATATACCTATTGGCTTTTGCTTTTGGATACTCTGAGATAAAAAGCTGCAGTTCTTTATATTCCATGCTAAAATAATATACTATGTTTGCGCCAATTTCAATTTTAAATGAATTTATAAATATAAAAGATCCGGAGTATGTGGCTCAAAAATTATCTGTGGCTGGACTCGAAACCTCTATAAAAACTTTTGGTATACCTATAAAAGGTGTGGTGGTGGGAGAGATTTTATCTATCCAAAAAGCCCAAGACTTAAATGTATGTAAAGTTTATGTAGGAGATGCTACACTTGATATCATCACCGCAGCTTCAAATGTATATCCTCACACAAAAGTGCCTGTGGCTTTGCCAAATGCCAATATAAACGGCAAAATCATAGAGCCAAGACAGATAAGAGGGATTTTATCCCAAGGGATGATGTTATCCACCTCTGAGCTTGGTTTAGAAGATGCTACCGAGGGGATTTTGATATTAGACGATGATTTAGAAGCGGGGAAGGACATATCCTCTATTCTTGATTTTGGAGAGATGATATTTGAATGTGAAACCACACCCAATAGAGGGGATTTGCTGTCCATACTTGGGATTGCCAGAGAGATATCAGCTGTTACTGGAGAGTATTTAGTTTTTAATATAGATACGAACTTACAAAATATAGATCTTGATATAGAGATAAAAACAGATAGTTGCTATAGATACATAGGGACTCTTGTAGAAAATGTAGATATCAAAAGCTCGAGGCTTTGGCTTAAGAGGGCTATTTGGAAAATGGGGCTAAAAGCTATATCAAATGTAGTAGACATTACAAACTATACGATGATGCTTTTGGGCCAGCCTCTTCACGCTTTTGATAAGGATAAGATAAAAGACAGGATCATCATAAGACAAGCAAAAGAAAATGAGAATATTATAGCTCTTGATAAAAAAGAGTATAAATTAGATCCTTCCGTGATGCTAATATCAGATGGCGAAAAGCCCTTGGCTATAGCTGGTATAATAGGTGGGCTTGATAGTGCCGTATCTTTTGATACAAGAAGTGTGCTTTTGGAATCCGCTTTATTTGATATATTATCTATAAGGAAAGCCTCAAAAACACTAAAGATATCCACCGATGCTTCTTATAGATTTGAAAGAGGAATAGACATTGATATAAGTCTAAAAGCCACCGCTTTTGCTTGCAATCTTATGGCAAAAGAAGCCAACGCCACAATAGTAGGATGTAAAGAGATAATTAGCAACTTCCCAGCTTCAAAAAGATTTTTCCTGCCGATGAATGATTATATAAGATACACTGCTGAGGAATTTAATAAAGAAGATATATCAAAAACTCTAAATAAGCTTGGTATAACCCATAAAGCTATGAGATGTGGTATAGATTTTGAGGTACCTTCTTATAGGTATTACGATATAGACTCTCACGTAGATCTTATAGAAGAGATAGTGCGAATAAAAGACTTCAACGAATTTGAGGTAACTCCTTTGAGTCTCATACCAAAAGCCCATTGCCAAAAAGATTTTATATATGATATAAAAACCAAGCTAATAGCGCACGGACTAAAAGAGGTGATAAATTTAAGCTTTGATAGGATTGAAGATTATGAAACATTAGGATTAGAAGCTCCAGTCATAGAGCTAAAAAATCCTATATTGCCATCTTTTAGGTTTTTAAGAAAATATCTAACCCCTTCTATTATAAGAATAGCAGAGCAAAACATTAAAAAACATATAGAGGATTTTGGCATATTTGAAATAGCCAATGTATTTGGAGAAAAAGAAGAGCTTCATATATGCTTGCTTTTAAAAGGTAACAAAAGGTTGTATCCAAAGACAAAGTGGAATTTAGATCATATAAAAGAGCTCATAAAGTCTATAAATCCTAACATCGTTTTTGGCTTTTCGAAATATAAATTTATGCATCCGTATCAGCAAGGACGCTTG
>CAZDZN010000014.1:13189-18754 GCA_964509905.1 uncultured Aquificaceae bacterium | reverse complement strand
TCGGGAGGCTAAATAAAGATATATTACCAGATTCGATTGTTTGCGAGTTTAAGCTCCCCTTTGTTAAAAGCCCAATACAGATAAAGCAAATCTCTAAATATCCTCCGGTGGTTAGAGATATCTCACTGATAATGAGCATGGATTTTGATATACAAAGTCTTATCTTTATCATAAGAGAGTTTTTTGGTGGTATGTTAGAAGATGTGAATATTTTTGATTTTTATAAAGGAGAGCAAATAGAAGAAGATAAGAAGAGTGTAGGTGTTAGAGTTGTTTTAAGAGCTCTTGACAGAAGTTTGGAGGATGATGAAGTTAATGTCCTCATGAATAGGTTGTTTGAGCGTTTATGGGTCTTGGGTGTGAAGCTGAGATTCGCTTAGTTTATATAAACCCCTGCCCTATGCGTTAGTGTGAAGATATTTTTGGGGCCTACATGTGAGCTATAAGGGAGTCCGTAGTTCTAAGAGCGTCTCTTTTGTAGACCTCTTGACAGGGCACCCACCTGAAAATTAGAGGCCCACATGTATGTTTGCACGACGATAGGGTGGGTTTTATCTTCTTCTTTTGCCTCCATATGTGTTTTTGGAGGTATATGACAAAACAAGATTTAAGGAAGATTTTTTTAGGAAGGCGTGATAAACTCTCAAGTGAAGAAGTGTATTCTGCCTCTCTGGAAATAATGAACTTCTTATCAAAAGATGAAAATTTCGTAGAGGCCAAATCTGTTATGGCTTATATACCCATAAGGAATGAAGTTAATCCTCTTGTAAAGATGGATATATATAAAGGCAAAATTCTATCGGTACCAAAGATGATAAATAATGATATAATACCATGTCTTTACAAAGAAATCCTTATTAAATCACAATTTGGTATAAAAGAGCCGAAGGATTGTGAGGGTGTAGATATAGACCTATGCATCGTGCCTGGAGTTTGTTTTGATAAACATCTTCATAGAATAGGCTTTGGTAGTGGTTTCTATGATAGGTTTTTATCAAAAAACAGACATGTTTTTTCTATAGGGATTTGCTATGATTTTCAAATAGTGGATTCTATTGAACCAGATATTTACGATGTAAAGCTTAATAAAATTATTTCTGAAAATTATGTTATAGAAGGAGGTTATAAATGGAGACTATCGTTTTAGGTATTTTAGGACTTTTGGTATTGGTTTTGGCGGTAATAAGTTTTGCGGCTTTTAAAAAGCTAAATGATATGAAAACTTTGAAAGAAATTCCAAACCAAGAAGAGTCTAAGGTTTTGATAGAAGAGGCTAAAAAAAGAGCAGATTCTATTATAGAAGAGGCCAAGAAGCAGCTTGAATATTCAAAAGAGTTAGCAGAAAGAGAAGCTTCTAAGTATATGGATTTTATAAAGATTGAAAACGAGAAATTAGAAAAAGAGAAAGAGGCTATAAGAAAAGAGATGGAGGCTAAAAAAGAAGAGTTAGAAAAAGACTATCTTAGAAAAAAAGAAGATTTATCTGTAAAAGAGCTAAGCCTATCCCAAAAAGAGAAATCTTTGGAGACAAAAGAACAGGCATTGGATAAAAAACTCGAAAACTTAGAGAAGAAAGAAGACGAGCTTTATGCTAAAGAGAAAGAGATAAGAGAAATAGAAAAAGATCTTCAAAAGAGAGAAAAAAAGATAGAAGAGGAGTATAGAATTCTTGAAATTTCAAAGTCGGAGATACAGGCTTTAAAAGATAAGGAGTTAAAAGAGTTAGAACGCATAGCTTCTTTGACAAAAGAAGAAGCTTACCAAGAGATATTAAAAAAGGTAGAAGAAGAGGCCAAAATAGAAAGTGTAAGGATAGCAAAAGCTATAGAAGAAAAAGCAAAAGAAGGGGCTGAAAGGGAGGCTAAAAGGATCATCACTGCATCTATACAAAGGTTATCCCCAGAGATAGCCATAAACTACAGCACATCTACCATAGAGCTACCCAGCAATGAGTTTAAAGGGCGTATCATCGGAAGAGAAGGTCGCAACATAAGAACTTTTGAAGTGCTTACTGGTGTTGATATCATAATAGACGATACCCCGGATACCGTGACGCTTTCTTCTTTTGATCCCATGAGAAGAGAGATAGCCAAAAAAGCACTTGAAAAACTTATAATAGACGGAAGAATACATCCTGCACGTATAGAAGAGGTGGTGGAAGAAGTAAAAAAAGAAATGGACAACAACATAAGAAAACTTGGGGAAGAAACAGTGATGGAGCTTGGTATTCATGATATGAACCCTGGGCTTTACTACTATATAGGAAAATTATATTATAGGACTTCTTACTCTCAAAACGTATTGCTTCATTCAAAAGAGGTGGCTAATATAGCTGGGCTGATGGCGGCCGAGCTTGGGCTAAACGAAAAAGCTGCCAAAAGAGCAGGACTACTTCATGACATAGGCAAAGCCATATCCAACGAAATGGGAGGCTCTCATACAGATATAGGTATAGAACTTTGCAAAAAATACAAAGAACCGGATTATGTGCTAAATGCCATAAAGGCTCACCATGAGGAAGAACCTGTGAGATACCCAGAGGTGGCTTTAGTATGTGCAGCGGATGCTCTTTCTGCTGCAAGACCAGGAGCCAGAAGAGAGTCTTTGGAAACTTATATTAAAAGACTTGAAAAACTTGAGGAGATTGTTAAAAGCTTTGAAGGAGTATCAAATGTATACGCAGTTCAAGCAGGAAGAGAGGTAAGGGCTATCGTATCTCCGTCGGATCTCACCGATGAACAAGCCTACGAGCTCTCTAAGAAAATAGCTAAAAAAATAGAAGAGGAAATAGATTATCCGGGTAATATAAAGGTGGTGGTGATAAGGGAAAATAGATATGTGGAGTATGCGAGATGATATTTATACATACTTTTTTAAAAGCCAGATACTATATTATTAGGAGAGTATATGTATCAAAATACTAAAATAGACATTGAACTTATACGAAAGTACGATAAACCGGGTCCAAGATATACCAGCTATCCCACCGCTGTGGAGTTTAAACCATTATCTCAGGACATATATATAAAAGAGCTTGAAAATATATTAAATGATGATAGGCAATTATCCTTATACATACATATACCTTTTTGTGAGAATGCTTGTTGGTTTTGTGGGTGCAATGTTATAATATCTCACCGAACAGATGTGGCTAAGCCTTATCTTAACTATCTTTATAAAGAGATAAAGATGTTAAAGGATATCTTGAAAAATCATAAGAAAATAGAGCAGTTTCACATAGGAGGTGGCACCCCAAACTTCCTTGAAGACGAAGACTTTAAGCAGATGATGGATTTTGTAAAAGACAATTTTGAATTTACATCGAATGCAGAGGTATCCTTAGAGATAGACCCAAGACATGTAAATTATAACAGGTTAAAGCTCTACAAGGACTTAGGATTTAACAGGGTAAGCATGGGTATTCAGGATTTTGACAAAGATATACAAGAACGAATCAATAGAGTCCAAGATGAAGAGTTTTTAAGAAAGGTCGTGAATGATATAATAAATCTTGATTTTAAAAGCCTAAACATAGATCTTATGTACGGACTTCCAGGGCAAACTGTGGATAGTTTTAAGAAAACCCTCGAAAAAACCATAGAGCTATCCCCGGATAGAGTGGCGGTGTTCAACTTTGCTTATGTGCCATGGCTAAAACCACTTCAAAGAAAAATAGACAACTCTTTGATACCCGAAGCATCTACAAAACTTGAAATACTCAAACTTACTATAGAGGAGTTTGAGAAAGCCGATTATGCTTTTATAGGTATGGATCACTTTGCTAAAAAGACTGATGAGCTATATCTTTCTCAGAAAAGCAGAAAGCTTTGGAGAAATTTCCAGGGATATACTACCCACAAAGGCGTCCACCTGATAGGCCTTGGTGCTACTTCCATAGGAATGCTCGATAGAGCCTATTATCAAAATCAAAAAACCTTGAGAGATTACTACAAAGCCCTTGATAAAGATGAATTTCCCATCATGAGAGGTATTATTTTGAATGAAGATGATATCATAAGAAGAGAAGTAATAATGGATATAATGTGCAATCTCTATGTGGATAAAAACGAAATAAACAATAAGTTTGGCGTAGATTTTGACGAATATTTCGAAGAACATGAAGAAGAGTTAAGATCTCTTGAAAAAGATGGACTTATAAGCATCACAAATAATAAGATAGAAGTAAATCCAGAAGGGAGGTTTTTGGTGAGAAACATAGCTTACGTGTTTGATGTATATTCAAAAACCAAAGAAAAACCCACATTTTCAAGGACTATATAAATTCTAAAGAAAAATTTATATTCTTATGCTATAATATTTGGAGTATGGAACATTACGAGCATATTATAACCAGCATAGTGGCGATGATTGTAGGCCTGGGCGTTATATTGGTGGCTGGTAGGCCAAAGATTATGCCTTCAAAGTTCCAATTTCTTATAGAAACCTATGTGGATTTCTGTAAATCTATGTTGACAGACAATATAGGTGAGAAAGGTATAAAATATCTCTCTCTTGTAGCTGCTTTAGGAGTATTTATATTTTTTGGTAATATAATGGAACTTCTCCCATTCGTAGATGCTCCTACGGGTAATATCAATACTACATTAGCTATGACGCTTGTAGTATTTTTCTTGTATCACTTTGAAGGCTTTAGAGAAAACGGTGTTGGTTATATAAAACACTTTATGGGTCCTATAAAAGTTATGGCTCCTTTTTTCTTCATAATAGAAATAATGTCTCATCTTGGAAGAGTAATATCTCTTTCTTTGCGTCTTTTTGCAAATATGAAAGGCGGTGCTATACTTCTTATATCTATAATAGGTGTTGTGATTGGCAATCCCTTTACTTGGGCAGTATCTCCTATAGTGCTTGTATTTCTTATAGCTATAAAGGTGTTAGCTATTGTTCTCCAAACTTTCATATTTATGATATTGAGTGTTATATATATAGCTGGTGCCGTGGCACACGAAGAGAGTGGGCATTGATATGAGTATAAACAATATATTGGTTGTGATGGATATGGAAAGCGGAGGTTGTGAAAATTCCATCAATAAGCTATCCGAGTTTTTAGAGCTTTTGAAAGGGAAAGTGAGTGTATTAGCGGTTTTAGAGTCTGTAAAAAAAGCTGAAGATATGGCAATATCTTTCGGAATGCCTTTTGACCCAGAGATGAAAAAACAAAGCATAGAAAGAACTATCGATAGATTGAAGCATATGTTTTCTGGATACAAAAATGTGGATTTTTTTGTAAAAGTGGGGGATTTTGAAGAAGAAGCACGAAAAGTGGTAGAACAAGTAAATCCAGATATGCTTATAGTTATGTGCAATAATTTTAACAAAAACATCTCTAAGTTTGTAAAGTCTTTGAAAAAACCAGTTTTATTAATAAATTAGGAGGAATTTTATGAAGTTTAAGACTTTAGCAATGTTGGCGCTAACAAGCAGCATAGCGATGGCTGATACTGCCAGTTCAAGTGGTTCTGACGCTCATGCAAGAGCGCTTTTTTATGGGCTTATGGCGGTGGCTGCTGGTATAGCGATAGCTGGCGGTACTTTAGGCGCTGG
>CAZDZN010000014.1:0-13135 GCA_964509905.1 uncultured Aquificaceae bacterium | reverse complement strand
TAACATGGCAGGTAAACTTCAAACGATAATGTTTATAGGTTTAGCTTTCGTAGAAACATTTGCCCTTTACGCTATGTTATTTTCTATTATATTCGTGTTCACTGGTATTTTCTCCGGAAAAGCCGGATTTTAATTTATAAGTATCGCCCTGGGCAGAGGCGATTATAAGTATCTGTCCTTTTTAGAGGATGTGTTATGACAAACGCTTTAAAACCTCATATTTCAAATAGAAAAAGAAAACGTGTAAGTGGATTTTTGTCTCGCATGGCTACTAAATCTGGTAGGAATGTCATTAAAAGAAGAAGGCAAAAAGGACGTAAGAGACTAACACCTTGAAATATATACTTATAAAGCTTATTAAGCTGTGGCAGATGTTTATATCACCTTTGTATCCAAGTTCGTGTAGATTTTACCCTACATGTTCTACCTATGCTGTCATATCTATAGAAAAATACGGAGCTTTTAAAGGTGCTATTAAAGCTTTTTGGCGTATATTAAGATGTAACCCCTGGAACGAAGGGGGCGTAGACTATCCCTGATGGAACAATTAGATTTAAAAAGACTTGTAGCTATATTTTTTGCAGTATCATTAACTATAATAGCTTATCAATATATTTCTGAATATTTTTTTAGAAGTCCCACACATCAAAAAGTTCAGGAGAAACCTAAGGTAGAAACTAAGTTGAATACGCTTAAAACTATAAATATAAGCGGTGAAAACTTCCTATTCGGAGCTCAAAGAGAACAGACGAATTTAAATGGGCCTGTGCTTGAGTTAAAAGATGCTTCTATCAGGTTTTCTTACAATGGTGGTAAAATCACTTATTATTATATTAAAAACTTCAAACAAAACCTCATCACAAATGAAGAAAATGCGTTGAAGATATTTCCTTTGGAAATTTATACCGATGACAATACCTTAAGCCAAGCGATAAACTTTGGAAATTATAACATAAACATAAATGGCAACACAGTGAATATGAATTTGACTCTTTCAAACGGTGTTAGCGTATCAAAACATATTGTTTTTGACAAAGAGGGTTTTATATCTCGTATAAGTATCAAGCTTTTAGGATACGATAAACCATACTTTGTATTTTTAGGAAACAATTTAAAAGAAGAAGACATGCACACGCATCAGGGACCTGTTGTTGACATAAATCACCATATAAAGAGGATAGACGAAGGGGATATAAAGGGTTGTGAAAATATCTCAGGAAATATAAGTTTTGCAGGACAAGAGAGTAGATTTTTCTTTCAAGGTATAAAAGGAGATATTCACCAGATAGAGATTTGCAAAGAAGTCTTGAATAAAGATAATTTTAGCTTCATGCTTGTCTCTTTCAACAAATCTGCGTTGATGTTTTTTGGACCTAAAGAGTATTCTTATCTTAAAAAAGCAGGGCTTACCGATGTTTTGGATTTTGGGGATTTTAGAATCGTGGTAGAGCCATTGTTTAAATTTTTATACTTTATATATCAAAAAACCGGAAACTGGATAATATCAATATTTGTACTAACACTTATTATAAGGATACTGTTTTTCCCGCTAAATTACAAATCTACCCTTTCCATGTCAAAGCTTTCAGAAGTGACTCCTAAGATGGAAAAGATAAAGGCAAAATACAAGGATGATCCTGTAAAGATGCAAGAAGAGATTATGAAACTCTACAAGGAAGTTGGATTTAACCCAGCCTCTGGATGCCTCCCTATAATAGTGCAAATTCCTATATTTTTCTCACTTTACAAGGTTATCGTTATAATGGCTGATTTGAAATTAGCCCACTTTTTATGGATACACGATCTTACTCAAAAAGACCCATACTATATACTTCCTGTGTTGATGGGTATTACGATGCTTATGTCTTTGAGGCTAACTCCAAACCCAGATCCGAAACAAAACTCCGTGATGTATATAAGCTCGTTGTTTTTCGTATTTTTATTCGCATCGTTCCCAGCGGCATTGGTAATATATTGGACTATAAACAACATTTTAAGCTTTTTACAGACGTATCTTATAAGAAAAGTGCTTTTAAAAAACAAATTAAATACGCCTAAACCTACAAAAACAAAATAAAGGTGATATAATAGTATTATGTTTGAGTTTATAAGAAAACACAAAGAGACTTTTGCTATAGTGTCTGGGATTGTGACAGCAGCTTTCTTTTTATGGAATTTTGCAGCGGGGAATATAACGTCTTTGTTCGGTAAAAGTGAAAATTGCGTAGCCAATGTGGATGATCAGTGCATAAGCATAGCGGATTTTAGAAGAATGGCTATGAGAACAAATCAGCCTCTGACTCCTGCTTTAAAGGAGGAGATTTTAAATTCTTTAATAGACGATGATCTTTTATATGAGCAAGCCAAAAAAGAAGGATTTACTGTGTCAAGCAAGGAAGTGGCGGATGTGATATCGAAAGATCCTTCTTTTCAAGTAAATGGAAAATTTAACTTTGATAGGTATAAAGCTGTATTGATGGAAGCTGGATATACCCCGGAAACTTATGAGGCTTTTGTAAAAAAGCAACTTCTTATACAAAAATACACGCTTTTTATCACAAACGCTTCTTATGTAAGTGATATTGAGCTTCAATCTGCCAATAGCATAAACAATACCATACTAGATGGGAAAGCTTACATAATAGATCCAAATGAGATAAATATAAACTATAAGCCTACAGAACAAGAGATAGAAGACTATTACAATACCCATAAGGACGAGTTTAAAGCCATAAGCGCCTCATCTATCGTGTACTGGGAAACCACAGATAAAAACAAAGCCATGGAGATATACCAATCCCTTCAATCTGGCCAAATACCTCCCGGTTTTAAGGCTTTTGATGAAAAAACTATGGGCAAATCTTTTGGTGCTGTTATAAAAGCTTTGAGTCCTCAGAACCCCGTTTTGGTGGGACATTTGGGAAATCAAATATACATATTTACATATCAAAACAATAAGAATACTCCTGTATTACCTTTGTCTTCTGTGAAAAATCAAGTGGTCCAAGCTCTTGTTATGGAAAAGAAGATTCACCAGTTGGAAGGTTTTGCTGAAAAAGTTTATAACGATCTAAAAGCCAAAAAGCCTATAAGTTTAAAACCAGTGGCTTTTACCAATATGAGCCTTCCCAAACTATCTTCAATGGTAAATATACCATCTCCTGATATAGTGCCTATTATAAGCTCTAAAACCCCATCGTTTTTCGGACCATACGTGTCTTCCAGTGGCACAGCTTATATAATCCTTGAAGTGGATAGTAGAACGCTTTCCAAATCGCAAACTCCCCAAAACACATCAAAAGAATTAGAGTCGTTGAAAGCGAACGTGATGATGAACTATCTTATAAAATATTTGAGAGAACATGCTAAAATCCATGTAAACAAAACCCTATTTAGAAATCTTTGATGTGATAGAATAATAATATGGAAACCAAAGAGTTTATTCTATGGGCTAAAGAAAAAAACGCTATTACCACAGGCCTTGAATCAGGTATAAAAGCTATAATATCAAACTCTCAAGAAGAGGCAGAAAATATAAAAAAATTAGGAAAAATAGATGTATGGATTTTAGGAGAGGATATAGAGTATATAAAAATATTAAATAAAGAAGATGAAATAAGAGCTGCCAAAAGCCCCAAAAAGGTGCTGGTGGAAACTACAGACTGGACTATCATACCCCTTGAGAATATCATAGCCCAAAAAGACGATGTATATGTAATAGTAAAAAATGAAGAAGAAGCTAAAACTGCTCTAAATATATTAGAAAAGGGTGTAAAAGGGGTAGTGCTAAAAGACCCCGATTTAAACGCTATTAAAAAAATAGGTAATATCATGGAACCAAGAGAACGTATAAATTTAATAGAAGCAGAGATAACAAGAGTATTGCCGGTGGGTATGGGAGATAGGGTATGCGTAGATACTACATCCATACTTAAAAAGGCAGAAGGAATGTTGGTGGGAAACTCTTCTGGAGGTATGTTTTTGGTGGCAGCGGAGACCGAGGAAAACCCTTATGTGGCTTCGAGACCTTTTAGAGTAAACGCTGGGGCTGTCCATATGTATACGAAAATACCAAATAACAAAACTATATATCTTTGCGAAGCAGAAGCTGGAAAACCCGTGATGGTTTACGATAAAGATGGAAATGGAAGAGCAGTGTATGTGGGAAGAGCTAAGATAGAAAGAAGGCCTATGCTTTTGGTAGAAGCTACTATAGAAGGCAAAAAAATATCTGCGGTGCTTCAGAATGCAGAAACTATAAGACTTGTAAAAGAAGATGGGCAACTAATATCTGTGGTGGAGTTAAAAAAAGGAGATAAGGTGTTTGCCTATCAAGAACAAGCGGGAAGACATTTCGGTATGAAGGTAGATGAAACTATCACCGAAAAATGAAATACTTAGCACCTTCTATACTCTCAGCTGATTTTTGGAATCTCAGCAAAGACATAGAGGCGACATTAAAAGGCGGAGCCAACATAATACACTTTGATGTAATGGACGGAGCTTTTGTGCCAAATATAACCGTAGGCCCATATGCGTTAGAATGTTTAAAATCTCACATACCAAATGTAGTTTTTGATGCTCATCTTATGATAGATAACCCCGATAAATATATAAAAGATTTTGTGGATGCCGGGGCTTCCATGATATCAGTGCACATTGAAAATGTAGAGCATGTTCATAGAACCGTAGAATACATTAGACATCTTGGAGCAAAAGCTGGTGTAGCGATAAACCCAGGTACTTCGCTTAGTGCAATAGATGAAATAATTCATTACACAGATTATATTCTTATTATGTCTGTAAATCCAGGTTTTGGGGGGCAGTCTTTCATAGAAAGGTCTATTTTTCGGGCTAAAAGCCTAAAACAAAGGATAAAAGAAGAAAATTTAGATGTGCTCATTGAAATGGATGGGGGATTAAAACTTGAAAATCTTTATCTTGTAAAAGAATATGTGGATATATTTGTGATAGGTTCTGGCATATTTAAAGCCAAAGACATAGAGCAAATGACAAAAGATGCCAAAAGAGCCTTAGAAGATGTTTAAACGAATAAAACCTTTTATCGTAATGGATATGCTAAAAAAAGCATCAAAGGATAAGGATGCTATACATCTTGAAATAGGAGAACCAGATTTAAAGGCATCTCCAAAAGTATTAAAAGCTTTGCAAAGGGCTATATCAGAAGAAAACTTTGGATACACAGAGGGGAAAGGACTTTTTAGTTTAAGAGAAGCTATATCAAAACATTATAAATATTTTTACAATATAAACATAGATCCAAACAGAATTATCATCACCACAGGTTCTTCTGGTGGATTTTCTTTGGTATTTGGGCTTTTTGAAGGAAAGAAAATCGCTATGCAAGACCCAGGATATCCTTGCTATAAGGCTATAGCGCAGGCTTTTGACAAAAATGCGGTTGTAATAAACACCGATGAATCGACCGGTTTTCAAATCACGAAAGATCATCTTAAGAATGTAGATTTTGATCTTCTCATTCTTTCTTCTGTATCAAATCCTACAGGAGTAGTTTATGATGAAAATAATTTAAAAGATATTATAGATTTTTGCAAAGAGCATAAAAAAGTATTTGTGTGTGATGAGATATACCATGGACTTGTTTATGATAAAAGCATAAAAACAGCTATATCTTTTGATGATAACGCATTTGTGATAAATAGCTTTTCCAAGTTTTTCTGTATGCCGGGATTTAGAATAGGCTGGGTGGTAGCCCCTTCCAAGTATATAGATGATATGGAAAGGCTTTCTCAAAACATGTTTATAAGTGCTCCTACTTTATCCCAATGTGCTGGTTTGGGAGCTTTTGATTACGAGCATTTGGCTTTTGTGAAAAATACCTACAAACAAAGAAGGGATTTTATATACACTGAGCTAAAAAATGTATTTGACATACCCATAAAACCAGAGGGAGCTTTTTATGTGTGGGCTGATATATCCCATTATAATACGAACTCGATGGAATTTTGCGAGTATGTATACGAAAAGACCAAGGTAGCTATAACTCCTGGGATAGATTTTGGTAAAAATAAAACGGACAAGTTTGTTAGGATTTCTTTTACCAAAGATATAGCTTATTTAAAAGAAGCTATAAATAGGCTCAAAAACATGTTATAATTTTCTAAAAGTTTTTTAAAGAGGAGAGATACGATGAAAGATGTTTATTTTATGGAGAGAGACCCATATGCTCCTATAAGGCATTGTTATGGTATAAGCAAGATACTTTACGAGGGAAAGTCAAAATATCAAGAGATACAGGTAGTGGAATCACATTATTTTGGTAGGATGCTTATACTTGATGGTGTGGTGCAGTTTACAGAAAAAAACGAGTTTTTTTACCACGAGATGCTATCCCATCCAGCACTTTTTGCTCATAAAAATCCAGAGAATGTTCTTATCATAGGCGGAGGAGATGGCGGTATTTTAAGAGAGGTGTTGAAGCACAAAAGTGTAAAAAAAGCTGTGCTTGTAGATATAGATAAAGAAGTGGTAGAGGTGTCCAAGCAATTTTTCCCCACAGTGGC
Source organism: uncultured Aquificaceae bacterium (assembly GCA_964509905.1). Lineage (GTDB taxonomy): Bacteria > Aquificota > Aquificia > Aquificales > Aquificaceae > Hydrogenobaculum. The sequence continues at coordinate 6,590 of CAZDZN010000014.1, read as the reverse complement.
ATGTTCAATGGACGATCCAAGGGCTATGATTCTAAATGAGGATGGATTTGCTTATATCCAAGATTACAAAAACGAGTTTGATGTGATAATAGTGGATTCCACAGATCCGGTAGGTTTTGCCCATGTGCTTACCACAGAGGAATTTTTTAAATATGTCTTTGAGGCTCTAAAAGAAGATGGTATATATGTAGGTCAATCAGAATCTTTGCATTATCATCTTGACATAGTTTTAAGATTTCAAAAAGCTCTAAAAAAGGTGTTTCCTATCGTAGACCTCTATACCACTGTTATACCAGTATATGCTGGTTATTGGTGGAGTTTTTCTATAGGCTCAAAAGTTTACAACCCAAGAGAACTTTCAAGAGCGGTGGATGTGGAAACGAGATTTTATTCAGACGAAATACATAAAAACGCCTTCTTGCCACCAAACTTTTATCAAAAGGTGTTAAGTGGATCGTTTAAATATTAAGAGGTGTTTATGAAAGTACTCATTGTAGGTTGGGCACCACCATCAGAACCTCAAAGCGGTGAAGATAAACATATATATATTCTTGCTAAAAACCTAAAAAACTTAGGTCATCAAGTGGAAATTTTTACCATAATACCGCCCTTTTTACTTGGCAAACAGAATGAGTTTGAGCTTTTAACTGCACAATATGACGGAATTACTTACAATGTATTTACAAGAAAAGATTGGTTTTTGTATCAACATGGCTATTCACCTATGACAGAAGTATATGAAGAGTCTACTACACAGATATGGTTTAAATTTCTGAGTACAAAACCAGATTGGGATTTTATACATTTTCAGTCTATCATGCCTATGTCTATTATAGAAAAAACAAAACTTCTTGGATACAAAGTCCTTAACACCATGCACTCCATGTATTTGCTTGAGCCTTCTTGGCACATGTTTTCTACATTAAAGTATGAGCAAAACCACTTTCAATGTATAGCTCAAGATGATTTTACCCCTGAGCACTTTGTAGAGGAATACAACATCATGATGGGACTAAATCTCACGGATGCCCAAAAAAAGGTAGTGGCAATAGAGATGAAAAGAAGACTCGATTACGGCAAATACCTTATGGAGGATGTAATAGATTTAAATATATCAAATGGCTCATACGGAGCCTATGCGGTGCTTGATTTTGGGGTAAAACCAGATAACATAGTAGGCTTGGTATTGCCAGAGCAAGGTTTTGCCGCCAACAAAAGAGATGAAAAGAAAGTTCAAGAGATTATACAAAAGACAAAGGCAAAATACTCAAAACCAAGAGAGAAGACTGTTTTTGCCTTCTTATCGAACTGGCAGGTGACTAAGGGACATCACATAATACTAAAAGCGGTGGATTATCTTAGGGATTTGGCGGATAAGTTTGAGGTAAGGCTATATGGAAACCCAGAGATAAATCCAAATTATAAGTATTTCATGCTGTCTCTTTTTAAGGATAAATTTGTAAAGTCTCATGTAAAAGCTATGGGTATATATACACACGCTCAGCTTGATTCTATTTGTGATGAGATACACATACATATAAACCCTCACATCTGGGCAATGGGAGCTACCACAGCTTTTGGAGAAACTTCCCAAAGGGGAGTGATGCAGATGTGGACAAGAGCAAGACATGCTGATATCTTTGAGAAATTTAGTGAAGAGCTCATGTTTGGCAGGAAACTCTTAGATGAGAGCTTATCCAATAAACTTAAAATGATAAACAGATATTTCTTATCAAAAGAAAGTTTGGAATACGGTAAAAACATGTTTTTAGCTTTTGACATAAACTCTTATGAAGAATGGAATAAAAAGCTTGATAAATATATATTAAATTGTGGAGATGCAGAGGATTTGGCAAACAAAATGAGATTTTTTATAGAAAACCCAGATTACAATATATTTGATGATTGGTATCGTCTTACAGGATATAGCATGGAAAATCCACCACCTATGCCAGAGATCTCTGATAGCGCCAGATATGTAGAGCTTATATACAGGTGAAGAAATCTCATTTAAAAAAAGTTTTTGAGCTTTTAAAAAAAGATTACGAAGAACACAGTGCCCCAGTAGTAAGCCTTGTTGCCCAAACCACAAAAGACCCATTTAGAGTGCTCGTATGTGCACTACTTTCCACCCGCACAAAAGATGAGACCACTTCAAGAGTTTGTAAGAGATTTTTCTCAAAGATAAAATCCATAGAGGACTTAGTCAATATATCCGAAGAAAAGTTAAAAAAACTCATATATGGAGTGGGATTTTACAACATAAAGGCAAAACATCTAAAAACTATTGCGGGTGTTATACTAAAGGAGTACAACGGAGTTATCCCAAATACTCAAGAAGAGCTTATGAGTCTACCAGGGGTGGGTCTTAAAGTGGCAAATTTAGTGCTTGCAGAGGGCTTTAACATACCAGCAATATGTGTAGATACACATGTGTATAGAATTACCAATAGGTGGTGTCTTATAGATACAAAAACCCCAGAGCAAACGGAGAAAGCACTAAGAGAAATCTTACCTAAAAAATACTGGATTGAGATAAATAGGTATTTGGTATCTCTTGGCCAGCGCATCTGCAAACCGCAGAAACCCCTTTGTGAGATATGCCCTATTGAGCGTTTTTGCGAGAAATGCTTTGAAAAACACTCCCAATAAAAACGATGATTAGATTTACAAGAAGTGCCATAGCTCCTATAAATATAGGTCCAAAGCTTGAAGGCATCAAAACGGTTTTTATAAGTCCGAAGTGATTTACCTTTTCAAGTTCGTATATACCAAATCCTATACCACTTAATAGCCCTACTATTAGACTTTCTTTGTTTAAATTTTTTACGAAAAGCCCTAAAACGATAGAGGGAAATGTTTGAAGCACAATAATACCTCCTATCAGTTGGAGAGCTATAGCAAAAGTAGGTGGGACTAAGAATACAAGTAACAATGGGATTAGCTTAAATAAAAATGAAAACCACTTAGCAAACTTAGTTTCGTTTGAGGGTTTTGTAAGACCAAATTCTCTTAAAATGTTCACCATGAGGTTTGAACTGGCTATAGCCATAATAGAAGCAGGCACAAGCCCTCCTATAAATATCCCAAGAAGAGCGATACCGCTAAACCAATCTGGCATCGTGGACTTTATCAAAATCGGTACCACAAAAGATCCCCTGGCACTCGCTGGTATATGGCTTAGCATAGCCATAGCAGGCTTGACTTCATAGACCAATATTCCAAACATAGCAAGTATGGCAAGACCAATCCCATACACAGGTAAAAAGGCTATAGATTTTTTAAGGACTTTTACATCGCTGGAGCTAAGACACCCTGTGATAGCATGTGGATATAGAAATAGTGCCAATGCGCTCATCACCGCTAAACTCACATAAGCGCTTATAAGTTTTGGATTTAGTGTGGAGTATGTTTGTTTTACATTAAAAGCCTCAAAAAATCCATTGTAATGAAGCGGTATATATAAAATTAATACAAGCACAGTCCCAAGTATGATAAAGTCTTTTAATACGGCTGTGAGCGTTGCCCCTCTGAGCCCAGATTTGTATGTAAACCATGATAATATCAAAAATGCAAGACCTAAAGATATCTCATTGATAAGGTTTTGATTTATGCCTTTAAATTGTATAAGTAATGTGGCTAAGACAACTTTCATACCCACCATTTGAAGGGCAATGTAAGGGAGCTCAGCCAAAATACCGACAAGCGCGATCATAAGAGACAGAGTTTTAGAATCATATCTATCTTTTATAAAATCCACCGCAGTAATGTGACATTTTTCTTTTGAGGTGTTAAAGAACTTCGGCATCACAACAAGGGCTACGCCAAATCCCATAGCCACATAAGGCACTGCAAAGAAAAACACCGCTCCTTTGGCAAATATCCCAGAAGGCACTGCTATAAATGTATAAGCTGTAAAAAGATCAGCTCCTATTAAAAACCATAAAAGCCACGCGCCAAATCTTTGTCCTCCCAAAGCCCATTCGTGAAGAAGGTCAAGATTACCAGCCCTAAAATCTTTTCCTTTTAGCCCAAGATAAGAAAATATTATGAAAAATATGATAAATACTACAATGCTAACCATCTTTATCCCCAACCCAGACCGCTAAAGCATAAAACCCAGAAGATATCACAAGTAGCATTATCTGAAACCAGTAAAAGAAAGGCAAACCAAAAAGTATTGGGCTTTTATGATTATAAACCCATACTAATATATACAAAATGCTTGGTATGGCTATTAGAATGTAGTACATTATGGAAATGCTTTTATGTCATTTTTTATAAAAGCTATAGCGCTATTTTCAAAATATCCATTTGATACGAGCACGAGTTTACCTTTGGAATTCATACTTACTGCATAGTATTTTGGTACAAACTCTATCATAGTCTTATTTTCACCTGGAGTTATAAACATACTCATACTAAGAGTCCATGCAGCTAAACCTCCCAAAGATGGGGCGTTTAAAACGAATTTTGACACTTCTTGAGGTGTGGTGTTTTGATAATACTGAGCTGTATTTGTGGTGATATCACATTTTATAAGACCTTCTTTATAGTTTTGCTCTAATATGTGGTAGTTATTTAAAGAGCAGAATTTTATTAACTCTTGAAACACCCTTCTATATGGGGCATCTATAACTGCGATTTCCCTTTTTGTTGGGATTGTGGGTTTTGGAGTGGATCCCGAGGCAGGTTTTGCACTTACGATATTTGTTTTTATTGCTGAAGGATTTACAGAAGAGGGATTTGAGCTTGCCATTGTTTGTGGTGGTTTATAGGCTTTTGCAGGAGCACCAAACAAATACGGTGAATTTGAATGTGGATACAATAATCCATTTTCTTCTAAACTTTTTGTGGAACTGGAGCATGCACTTAGTAGTCCAGATAAGACTGCCAAAACGAGTATTTTTTTCATAAATAACCTCCTTCTTATATTATAAATCTTAATTTACTAAATTATAAATGACTTATGACATAATAAATGCTTTTATATATGTAAATATACACATACATAATTTTACGAGTTTTCATCATTTTTTCATATTTTTGGTATAAAATAATTTATATTAAGGTAAAGGAGGTTAGCTTATGAAGAAGCTAAAAATTCATATGAGTAAAGCAGTACTCGCTCTCTCAGCAGTGGCACTTGTTCAAGGTAGTGCGATGGCTATAAGCCCACAGGCTTTGGCTCAAGAAAAAGGTTGTTTTGCTTGTCATGCCATCGACCACAAAGTAGTTGGTCCTGCTTGGAAAGATGTGGCTGCTAAATATCACCACAACTTAAAATATGTTTCAGATCTTGCCAACAAAATCAAAAACGGAAATTCTGGTATATGGGGACCAGTCCCTATGCCTCCTCAAAATGTAACTCAAGCCCAAGCACAAGAGCTTGCAAGATTTATCTTATCTCTAAAATAAAAACCTTTTCATCCCCCCTTTTGGGGGATGTTAACATCAAAACTTTGGCATAATACCTTCCCATGCTATAATCTTTTTTATGGATGAAAACGACAAATTCCCAGAAGACTGGTCACTGTTAGAAAAATTAAGACATATTCAATCAGGCGATGTTTTATTCAAGATTATCATGAAGAGAAAAGAAAATGTTAAAGCTTTTGTAGAGATTGCCTATCCAAAACTTGCAAAGCATTTAGACTTTGACACTATAAGAATTGTAGATACAGAAAAATACAATACCTTAGGGAGTAAGAAAAGATATTTAGATGTGGCTTTTGAAGTAGGTATCAATGGTAGTGAAAAAAGAGTTGATTTGTACTTTATCCTTGAGCATAAATCAAAACCCGACAGAGGGGTGTATCTTCAGCTGTTGTCCTATATTCATGCAAGGTATGAAGAAGTCTATAGGCAAAATAAAGAATTTCCCAATATCATACCTATGGTTGTCTATGTCGGTAAAGAAGATTGGAACTTACCCACCTCTACTATTCAAAATTTGTCTGTATCAGATGAAATCAAAGCAAACCTATTTAGGATAAGCTTTCTTCTTTATACCCCAAAGAGTATGACAATGGAGCAAGTAGAATCTATAAGAAAAGACTTGGAATTGTATTCTTATGCACTTCTGATGAAGACTATAATTGAAGAGATACCTCTTGATATCGGTTTAGAGAAAATCTTGCTTTATATTCAAGATAAGGAAGTAAAAAGCCTGTTTTTATTAGAGGTTCAAAGATTATCAGGCATTGACTTTAAAGATTTTAGAAATATATTATCAAAATTACCATCAGGAGGTGAAGATGTGAAGAACTTATTTGAAGAAGCAATAGAGTATGGCAAGATGGAAGGCATAATTGAAGGTGAGAAGAAAGGCAAGATGGAAGGCATAATTGAAGGTGAGAAGAAAGGTGAGGTTAAAGCCATCCTCGACATCCTTGAAATAAGGTTTGGCGCAGAAGATTTAGAGGATATACGAGAAGCCCTTAAGAGTATAAACGATATTGAGTTTTTAGATTATCTGAGGGTACAAGCTAAAAAAGTGCCATCGATGGATGAGTTTAAGAGATTGATGGATAGAATGTGAAGAACTTATTTGAAGAAGCAATAGAGTATGGCAAGATGGAAGGCATAAT
>CAZDZN010000013.1:0-26350 GCA_964509905.1 uncultured Aquificaceae bacterium | reverse complement strand
GCGCATCAAACCATACATATATGACATGGTTTTTATCAAAAGGAAGCTCTATGCCCCAGCTTACTCGCTCTTTTGGTCTTGTAACAGATAGGTCTTTTAGTCCTTGGGCTACAAAAGAAATTACCTCTTCTTTTCTATAATCTGGTTTGATAAAATCTGTTTTATAAAGCTCTAAAAGCCTCTCTTGATATCTTGACAATCTAAAAAAGTAAGTTTCTTCTTTTATAAGCTCGCACTTTTTCTTGTGGATAGGACACTGATAATCATAGTCTTTTATCTCGGATTCGGGGTTGAATTCCTCACATCCAACGCAATAATACCCCTCGTAATAGCCTTTGTAGATATCACCATTTTCATATACTTTTATGATAATCTCTTGTACATAAGCTTTGTGATAATCGTCTGTGGTTCTTATGATGTGATCGTAAGAGATATCTAAAAACTCCCATAGTTTTTTAAAGTTTTCGAAGTTTTTATCGCATAGCTCTTTGGGGCTGAGTCCTTTTTCTTCGGCAGCTTTTTGAAGTTTCAGCCCGTGCTCGTCGGTGCCTGTTAGGAAGAATACATCAAAGCCGCTTTGTCTTTTATACCTTGCTATGGTATCCGCAGCTATCGTGGTATATGCATGTCCTATATGCGGGACATCGTTTACATAGTAAATCGGTGTAGTAACATAAAATTTCATATAATAAATATATCATAACTCTCATTGTTTTAAAAGCCAAGAACTTGGTATAATAATTTTGTGAAAGTTTCAAAAACTTATAGGCTTGGCTCAAAAACGATTATGAAGATAGAAGTATTATCAGAAAAATTGATGGGAACACCAGCCACAGAGATAATAGAAAAAGCAATAGAAGATTTTTACGACAAAGAGATAAAAGGTATCCAATGCATACCAATAGATAGCTATAATGAACTGGTAAAAGAGCTACAGAACTCAAATCAGGTGATATTGGAGCTAAATAAGGCCATCCAAGAGCTTTTAAATCATGTAAAACAATTGGAATATGAAAAAGTATCTTTGGAATTTAAGCTAAAAGAAAAAGAAAAACAGCTACAAACCATAAAAGAACGCTTAGAAAAAGTTCCATTCTGGAGAAAAGACTTATCAGAGCTTTTAAACAAAGATGTCACCGAATTTTTCAAATCCAAGAAAAAAGATAAAAAAAATGAAGATGGCTAAATATCTATAAATTCTGTATTTACATTAAGAAGTATATCTGGCCAGTTTTTTTGAGAAAAGTTTATTATGGAGCTTAAGACTGGGCTTATGCTCTCTTTGTCTTTCCCTATAACCACACCACCTATTCTTGAGCGTTGCCAAGAATCTTGAAACTCCACTTCTGATACAGATATTTTAAAATGACTTATAAGCTTATCTTTTACAGATCTTATATAGTGCCTTTTATCCTTTAAAGACAATGCATGGGGGATATATAGATCTATTATAACCACACCTATTACCATAGGTTATTTATTATAAATTATCTCAAACTATTTATCTCTTTCAATGTATTTATATAATCTTTATTGTTTGGGTTCAGCTTTAGAGCTTTTAGAATGCAAAATTTAGCATGTTCATAATCTCCGAGTTTGTAATAAGCATATGCTAAATTGTTTAGTGCATTAGCATTTTTGGAATTTAGCTCTATAGCTTTTTTATAGCATTTTACAGCTTTTTCGTAGTTCTTAGTCTCTACATACACATTTCCAAGATCAAAATAAGCTAAGTCATAATGACTGTCTTTCCTTATAGCCATCTTATATTGGTAGATGGCATTTTTGTAATCTTTTTGTTTTTCATAAGTATACCCAAGTTCTACATGTTCTTTGGCACTAAGCGGGTCATGAAGGATTATTATATAAGAGCAAGCGTTTATCAAAAGCCCGAAACTTAAAAATATAAAAATTCTTTTCACGATATGAAGCCGCCTCCTAAGAGCGTTTCTTTGTGATATATAGCTCCTATTTGTCCGGGAGCTACTTGAGTGGCTGGTTCTAAAAGATGTACTATTAAATCTTTATTTTCTTCTTTTATATCTTTTATAGGTATTGGTTTTGAGTTGTATCTTATTTGTATAAAGAGTTCTTTTTTTTCAAACTCTTGAAGTTTATTATAGTCTTGTAACACTATTTTATCCTTATAAAGAAACTCTTTTTCTCCCACATATAAAACATTATTTTCTACATCTTTTTGTACCACGTACAAAGGTGTATGATAAGAGATACCAAGTCCGTGCCTTTGGCCTATAGTATATTTGTGGATGCCTTTATGCTCGCCTAAAATCTTTTTTGTTGAAACATGTATTATATCACCGGTTTTTGGTTTTATATACATATCAAGATAATCTTCTAATGGCATACCCTTTAAGAAGCACACATCTTGGGATTCTATCTTATGAGCCACGGGTAAGTTTATAGATTTTGCTATTTCTCTCACTTCAGATTTTTTTATACGTCCTATTGGGAAAAGCAGGTATTCTATACTTTCTTTTGGAATGAGCGCCATAAAATAAGATTGATCTTTTTCTTTTGCTCTTTTTATCTTATCCTCTTCTTTTATTATATAATGTCCTGTGGCTAAAAAATCTATATCTGCTATTTGCTTTAAATAAAAGCCTAAAAACGCTGTTTTAACTTCTTTATTGCAGATAGCACAAGGATTTGGAATAAGCCCGGCTTTGTGGGATTTTATGAAATAATCAATTACGCGCTTTTTAAAAATCTCTTCCCAATCAAGAGTGAGATGTGGAATCCCAAGTATATCACAAACGACTCTGGCATCTTGCACATCTTTTGGTGAACAGCATACTCTGGTATTTTCATTGCATGCTTCTTTGTGAAATCTCAAAGTAATACCTATCACCTCATGTCCTTGAGATTTTAATATGTGAGCAGCTACGCTTGAATCCACACCGCCGCTCATACCAACGGCTATTCTCATTTCACCAATTTGCTCAATATATATAAAAACTGGCTTTTGGTTTTGTAGCCTTGGTACACTCTAAAATGTCCATTTGGATATATCACCGCAAAGGCTGGAGTGCCAAAAAGTTTAAACTTCCTTATAAATTTATTTCCTCCGCTATCGTCCACATTTACCGACGAAAATACAAAGTGCTTATTTAAAAAATCCACCACATCTGATTTTTGAAGCACATACTGATCAAATAAATCACAATATGTGCAATCATTTCCATAAAAATAAAGAAGAACTGGCTTATGCTCTTTTTGAGATAACACCTTTGCCTGACCGTAATAATAAATATAAAGCCCATACCAGATGGTAGGATTAAATGTTTGTTCGTTTGTATTATTCCCAAAACTTACTATACTAAAAGCCAAAAAACTTAAAATGTAAATCAAATACCTCATGTATATATGATAGCAGTTAAGAAGTAATCAAGTATAAGGATTAGCATAGAGGCCACTACCACAGAAGATGTGGTGGCTCTTCCAACCCCTTGATTGCCTCCTTGGGTTTTAAATCCATAATAGTTGCTAATAGTGGCTATAATCATTCCATAAACAAAAGCTTTATAAAGGCCTCCTATTATATCGTAAAAATCTACTATCTCTTTGGTCTTATCCCAAAGCATATGACCGTTTATGTGAAATATGACTGTGCTTACAAAATAACCGCCCATTATCCCAGACATATCCGATAGTATTGTAAGAAGTGGCAAGTTTATCATGCAAGCAAAAAGTATTGGACTTGTAATATAAGCATAAGGATTTATCGCCAATGTTTCCAAAGCATCTATTTGCTCAGTGACTTTCATAGTGCCTATGGAAGCGGTGATGGCTGATCCCACTCTTGCTATTACCATAAGAGAAGTAAGCACAGGACCAAGTTCCCTTCCCATAGAAATGCTGACAATGGCTCCTATAAGATACTCCGAATTAAATTTATGAAGCGTAGAATATGTCTGAAGGGCTATAACGCCGCCAGTAAAAAGTGAAGTGGTGATTACCACTGGTGTTGTATCTACTCCTATGTAAATGAGCCTATCCACAAAATGCTTTAACTTTGGTCTACCTTTAAAAATGTGTATAAGTGCCACTAAGAATATATTAAAAGCTTCTCCTAAAGCGTTTATAAACTCTACCATATCATTTTCTTTCCACTTTGTTTATTATAAAGTAAACTATTCCTATGAAAAGCATCAAAACTCCTAATACTAAAAGCTCTGACATATCCTTAGGGTACAAAGATATAACTAAAATCTTTCTTATAATGGCAGCTAAAGCAACGCCGGCGAATACTTTTAAAGAAAGAGGGGCTCCTTTTAAATGTTTTAACTCTTCATTCAGAAGTTCGGATATAGCATATAGGATAAGAGTAGAACCTAAAACTTCTAAAGCGGTGGATTCTGGATTTAATTTTCCAAAAATAAGACCGAAAAGCTCATAAATTATCCACCCACCCCCTGCAATAGCCAATATACTCATTACACTTACTATAAACAAGTCTATAAATCTCGATACGCCTTGTATTGATTCTATAAATATTTTTTGTATTTTAGAAGTTCCAAGGTACAGCCTAAACTCCTCTTCTCTGTAGGATTCTGTGATAATATCTAAATTTATATCAAGTATTTTATCTATAGATTTTAAAATCTTTATCTTTTCCTCTGGATTTTGGGTTTTTTCTATGACAATAGTCTCTATAAATTCTCTTACAAAGTTCATAGAAGAATTTAGATAGTGAGGTGGAAGTCCTATCTTCACATGTTTTGAGCCTATTTTTTGGATTTTAGAAAGATAAAGAGAGTCAAGCCTTCCCTCAAAAAGCTCTAAAAACCACGCTTGGAGATAAGCTTTATGTCTTCTTTGGATTTCGTCAGTTCTCAAATACTTATCTTTATCCTCGAATACGTCGAAATACTCATACAATCTGTTTACAAATTCTTCTTTGTACTTAAAAGCAAGTTCCTTCATATCTTTAAGGTTTTTTTCGTCTTCTCCTGACCAGTTATAATGTCTTTTTAGTTCTTCTATGCTTCTCAATTTTGCTTTTTCTCCCATTCCCAGGCTGTTTTTATGATAAAGTATGGATCGTCGTATTTAGGAATCCAATTTAAAACCTTTTTTATCTTGGTATTATCAGCAATGAGCTCCGGTGGGTCTCCGGGGCGTCTCGGATATGTGTATACTGGGAAATCTACTCCAGTTACTTCTTTAGCTATATCCACTATCTCTTTTACGCTGTATCCTTTTTGATACCCGCAGTTAAATATATCTGACTTTCCACCTTCTTTTAGATAATCAAGGGCTTCAAAATGGGCATTTACTAAATCAGATACATGTATGTAATCTCTTATGCAAGTCCCATCTTTTGTAGGATAATCTGTCCCGTATATACCGAAATCTTTTATCTGTCCTTTTGCTGCTTTTAAAGCTCTTAGTATAAGATGACTGGGTTTTTTTGAGATTTGCCCAAGCTCACATTCTGGGTCGGCTCCAGCTACGTTGAAATATCTTAAAGCTATATACTTTAGGTTTGATACTTTTGAAACATCTTCTAAAGCTTTTTCAAAAAACGCCTTTGAATATCCATATGGATTTATAGGAGATATTTTCTCTTCTTCTTTTACAGGTATATTCTCAGCTATTCCGTAAACTGCTGCTGTAGATGAGAAGATAAAGTATTTTATACCACCTTCTATTGCATATTCTAAAAGCTTTAAACTATTGTAAAAGTTGTTTTCATAGTACATGATAGGTCTTTCCACTGATTCTTCCACAGCTATAAATCCCGCAAAATGAATTATAGCCTCAGGGTTAAACTCTTTTATAGCCTGCAAAGTCTCAGGGTTTTTAATATTGGCTTTTAAAAACTCCCCACCCTTTATAAACTCTTTATGACCTCTGGATAGATCATCAACGGTTAGCACCTCATAACCTCTTTTTAGGGCCTCTTTTAACATATGAGAGCCGATATAACCAGCCCCTCCGGTGATAAGTATCCTCATAAACAGTTTTCTTCAAACTCTGAAATAATTTTAAGTCTTCTTTCGTGGCGCCCTCCTTGAAACTGAGCTTCAAACCACGCATCTACTATGGACTTTGCCAGTTCTACACCTACAACCCTTCCCCCAAGGCAAAGCACATTGGCGTTGTTATCATTTACGCTCATTTTAGCCATGTATTCATTAAGACAAAGGGCTGCTCTTATTCCTCTTATTTTGTTTGCACTTATAGACATGCCTATTCCGCTTCCACATATCAAAATACCTCTGTGGGCTTTTTGATTTCTAATATTAAGCGTTACCTCTTTGGCAAACAAAGGATAATCCGTGGATTCTTTTGAGTGAGTCCCGCAATCTAATACTTCAAAACCTTTGTTTAAAAGATGTGCTTTTAAAGCCTCTTTTAAATCAAATCCAGCATGATCTGAACCAATAGCTACTATCATAAGCACTCCTTTATAAGTTGATTTACAAGTTTTGGATTGGCTTTGCCTTTGGTAGTTTTCATTACTTCACCCACTAAAAATCCTATAAGTTTTTCTTCACCGTTTCTAAGACGCTCTCTCTCATTGGGATATTTTTCCAATATGCTTATCACTATAGACTTTATCTCATCTTCGTTGGATATTTGTTTTAAGCCTTTTTCCTCTATGATAGTCTCTGGATCTTTTTGAGCTATCAGCATCTCTTTTATCACTTCTTTTGCAATTTTGGATGATATCACATCTTTTTTAACGAGTTCCACAAGACTTGCCAGTTGCTTTGGGCTTATAGGAATATCTTTTATTTGATTTTCATTCATAAAGCCTAAAACATCGTTTAAAAGCCAGTTAGAAATAGCTTTGTATTCTTTTGTGTATTTGGAAGTTTCTTGGAAGAAATCTCCAAACTCTTTCAGATTAGTGAGCACCGTCGCCTCGTAGTTTGTAATCCCAAAATGTTTTACTAATCTTTCGATACGTTCATCTGGAAGCTCCGGCATACTTTCTTTTATGTTCTTCACAAACTCTTCTTTTAATACCAAAGGAAGCAAGTCTGGGTCTTTGAAATACCTATAGTCTTCTGCTTCTTCTTTCGTTCTCATCACAAAAGTCTTCCCAGTCTGCGGGTCAAAACCTCTGGTTTCTTGGTCTATGGATTTACCATCTGTTAAAAGGTCTTTTTGACGCTCTATCTCGTATTCTATGGCTTTTTGAGCAAATTTAAAAGAATTAACATTTTTTACCTCTACTCTGGTACCCAGCTCTTTTGAGCCTTTCGGTCTTAAGGACACATTTACATCGCATCGCATCTGTCCTTTTTCCATATCAGCTTTTGAAACACCAGCATATCTTACTATAGATCTTAATTTTTCTAAAAACTCTTTGGCTTCTTCGGAAGAATTCATATCCGGTTCTGTGACGATTTCCATCAACGGGGTACCGGCTCTATTTAAATCTACAAGCGATTCATGTTCAAAATGATTGTTTTTACCAGCGTCTTCTTCAAGATGAAGCCTTCTTATCCTTATTTTTTTCTCCCCTAAAAGCACAAAACCATGCTCTGCAAGGGGTTTTTCGTATTGAGATATTTGATAGCCTTTTGGTAAATCTGGATAAAAATAATGTTTTCTTGCCATTATTGATGTTAAGTTTATTTTGCAGTTTAACGCTAAGGCTGTCCTTACTCCGTACTCTATGGCTTTTTCGTTTACCACTGGAAGACTTCCTGGCAATGCCATACAGACAGGGCAGACCCTCGTATTTGGTGGGGCATCATACTCTATCTTGCACGAGCAAAACATCTTCGTGTTTGTATCCATGTGCACGTGCACTTCCAATCCTATAACCGGTTCAAACTCCATAGTGTATTTATTATACTACGAATCAATGTCCACTGAATAGAGAAATTTGCTAAAATTAGCGCCATAGACTCTTTTGTATCTATAGTAAATTGTTCTAACAGAGATATTACATCATTCTTCAATGCTTCTTAATACCTCAAATACTCTTCTTACATCAATGTCTTGAAGTTTCCCTTTCACTACTGGAAGCGGTTTTCTGCGGTTTATTAAATAACTATAGGCATTATAAATCATACAGGCTTTGTCGTAATACTCTTTAATTTCATCCTTAACGCTTTCCCAATCTACGTCTTCATTTACTGCTATTTCATATGGCAATACGTTTTGCCCAGCCCTATTAGATAAAAGCTCTTCTAAACTTGCTTTATCTTTTCCGTATAATCTTTTAAGTTTTAATTTAAACACCATAATTTGGAAGTCTTTCCTCATCGTATTCATTATGTCCATTTGGTAATTTAGTAGCTTTTAATATGCCACTTTTTCTTAATATATTGAGAGTAACTCTTGATATTCTTAATGTTTCCATTACTTCTTTTGGCTTCATATAGATAAATATAACCAAATGGTATAATTTATCAAGAGATTTTTAGAAAAAGATGGTAATATAAAGTTATTAAAAAGTATGATGACAATTATTTATCTTAGATTACCCATATCTTCTGTTTCCTCTGAGGCGCGGATTATCCCGCCGCCTTTTTTAAATTAAGACTAACTTGCTTAGTTTTATAGTATCATATAGTATATGGCTTTTAATATAAATTATAATGAATTCGATTTTGAGAGAATATTAAAAGAAGACGAGTTTATCACAAGCAAGCTGTCGGATATAAGATCCCCTTTTGAACGAGACAGAGCAAGGATAATACATTCTTCGGCTTTTAGAAGGCTTCAGGGGAAGACTCAGATTATGAGCCCAGGATATTTTGACTTTTACAGGACAAGACTAACTCATAGTTTAGAAGTTTCTCAAATATCGAAAGGGATTGGTTTAAAGTTTGGGCTTGATACAACGCTGTTAGAAACCGTTGCTTTGGCTCATGACATAGGCCATCCGCCGCTTGGACACTCTGGAGAAAAGACGCTCATGGAGCTTATGAAAGAGCATGGGCTTTTTGAATCAAACGCTCAAAATATTAGAATTCTCACATATCTTGAGATAAAAGCGTTAAAAGAAGGTAAGAGCTTCGGATTAAATCTCACAAGAGCAACACTGGATGGCATTATAAAGTATAAGTGCTTTTTATCAAAAGAAAACAAAAAAGGGATATACGAAGAGAGCAAAGAAGAGCTCTTGTTTATAGACCCGTATTATGAGAATGGGCAGACCCCTATAGAATCCCAGATTATGGATTGGGCGGACGATATAGCTTATTCGGTACACGATATAGAAGACGGAATAAGGCTATCTCTTATAAATTCTATTGTGATGGAAAAAATAGAAGATTCTATCGTAGAAGATGCTTGTGAAAAAGGTATAGAAAAGGAGTTTACCAAGAGGATTTTGGAAGATTTTAAAATCAAGCTTTATGAAATCCAAAAAGCAAACCCTTTTGAAAGGAAAAGACTTATAAAGCATTTTACATCTTTTAAAATTCACAAGTTTATAAACGCTGCTTCTTTGGTGGAAAATCCTAAAAAAAGACCAGATACCCAAAGATATGATTTTTGGCTTTTGATAGACAAAGAATCTAAGTGGGAGGTATTTATTTTAAAAACCATAAGCAAAGAGCTATTTATAAGCGATTATAGATTAGAGCAGTTAAGGCATAAGCTTAGTTTTATCATAAGAGAGCTTTTTGAAGTATTCGCCCAAAAAGATGCAAAAAAATACTATCCGGATGATTTTAAGTATATATGGGATCTAACCGACTGTGAACACGATGAGAAAAAAAGATTTAGGCTTGCTTGTGATTATATATCTGGGATGACGGACAACTTCGCTTTGAAGCTGTATAAAAGACTTTTTAGCCCTACTAACGATGGATTATTTGATATCGTAAAAAAGATATATCCCGCTTTTACTTTTAATAAGTTTATTTTTTATAAATTTGGGTACTAACCAAGTATTCGCACCAAACGAATCTTTTTATGCGGATGGGGCTCTAAATATGTTAAAAAATCACAACTGGCTTATACCTATTTACAACAACCATATAAGGCTTGCCAAACCTCCATTTTTATACTGGCTTATAGCTATTAGTTTTAAGATATTTGGAGTATCTGCTTTTGTTTTAAGACTCCCGTCTGCTTTAGCTGGAACTTTTTGTGTGATATTTACGTATATTTTTGGTGAGAAAATCTCAAAAAACTTAGGATTATATGCATCTTTGGCCATGGGTATGGCCCTTGAATTCATCTCAAATGTAAGATACGCCTCTCCCGAAGTGCTTTTTTGCTTTTTTATAAGCTCCTCTATATATCTTTTGTATTTTTATCTTAAAAGCCAAAAAACTATTTATCTTATGCTATCCACTTTAAGCTCAAGCTTTGCTATGCTTACTAAAGGACCCGTAGGAGTCTTGATAGTTGGTTTTGTGGGTTTTTGGTATATATTATTTGAAAATCCCAAGAAATTAAAAGATATAAAACTATACGTTGCGTTTGCAATAGCCCTTCTTATAGGAAGTATGTGGTATATATGGGTATTAAATTCCTCCTATAAAGATTTGCTAATTCACAAATTTTATGTGGAGAATATAAAACGTTTAAACAATCTTGAACGCGACCCTTGGTATTTCTATTTAAAAGACACCGTCATATCTTTTGCTCCTTTTTCTTTGATATTTTATCTTTTATTTTTGGATATTAAAAGCCTAAGAACTTATAAGCTTTTTAGCGTGTGGTTTTTTTCGCTTTTTATAACGTTTTCTTTGGTGAAGATGAAAATCCCCACGTATTTGATACCAGCATATCCAGCTATGGGTTTTATCGTAGGGCTTTTAGTTTTGTCCAAAAGATATCTAAAATACATTTTTTGGACCCTTTTTGGTATTGGGCTTTTAATATATTATACTTTGGTAATATTTATATTGCCTTCCATAGAGCCCTACAGACCCTATAAGGAGATGGGACAGGTTATACAGCACTATAAAGATCATATGGGGGTTTACTATCAGGGATATTTTATACATCAGATACCTTTTTATGCTGATAGCGTGGTATTGCCTTTTAATAGACGATCTCGAGGTATTCTTATTTCCCAAAATCCTTGCCAAAATCCTCTTTGGAATGGCTATGTCTATACAGGTTCAGAATCAAGATTTTTGGTATTTTTAAGAGATATCCGGAGATTTAAGAATGGCGATATATCTCACTCTAATTTTAAAATGTTTTATATATGCAAGATGTGATTTATTACTCGATTTCTTGCATCAACTTTTAGAAAAATTAAATTGCCCCCGAGTAGGGGGCTGAATGGACAGATTAATCAAAATCTGGTGGCATGTCGGTAGGAGTTGGAGCTTTTTCCTTTTTCTCGGGTAATTCGGCGATAAGGGCTTCAGCGGTAAGCATGGTGCCTGCTGCGGAAGCTGCGTTTTGAAGAGCGGTTCTCACCACTTTTGTAGGATCTATAATACCGGTTTTTACCATATCTTTGTATTCACCAGCAGCAGCGTCAAAACCATAGTTTTTATCGGCGTTTTCGTAAACTTTTTCAAGTACCAATGATCCTTCGTAACCAGCATTATAAGCTATTTGCTTAAGAGGATACTTACAAGCACTATATACAATCTTTGCACCGAGCTCTCTATCTTTATTGTCGGATTTGTAAGATTCCAATATTTTAGAAGCTTTTGTTAAAGCGGTACCACCACCTGCTACTATGCCTTCTTCTGTGGCAGCTTTTGTAGCATGTACAGCGTCTTCTACTCTTGCTTTCTTTTCTTTTAGCTCAGATTCTGTGGCAGCGCCCACTCTTATAATAGCTACACCACCTGATAGTTTTGCGAGTCTTTCTTGAAGCTTCTCTCTATCATAATCAGATGTGGTTTCTTTTATCTGCTTTTTGATCTGTTCTATGCGAGCCTCTACTTTCTTGTTGTCGCCTTTTCCGCCTACTATAGTAGTATTTTCTTTGTCCACTATCACTTTTTCAGCTTGACCGAGCATATCAAGGGTCACAGATTCAAGCTTTATACCGAGGTCTTCAGTGACAGCTTGACCACCAGTAAGTATGGCTATATCTTCAAGATAATCTTTTCTTCTTTGACCAAAACCAGGAGCTTTTACAGCCACAGCTTTTATAACACCTTTTAGCGTGTTCACTACAAGGGTAGCTAAAGCTTCTGCTTCCACATCTTCGGCTATGATTACAAGAGACCTTCCCACTCTCACAACATTTTCAAGGACTGGTAAGAGTTCTTTTATGTTGCTTATTTTCTTTTCGTATATCAATATATAAGGATTTTCCAGCACTGATTGCATTTTGTCGGGATCTGTTATGAAATATGGAGATAGATAACCCCTATCAAATTGCATACCTTGAACGGTTTCAAGTGAAGTTTCAGAAGACTTTGACTCTTCCACAGTGATAACTCCGTCTTTGCCTACTTTTTCCATAGCTTCTGCTAAGAGTCTACCTATTACAGGGTCGTTGTTGGCGGATATAGTGGCTACTTGCTCGATCTCTTTGTTGCTGGTGACTGGTATGGATACTTTTTTCACTTCTTCTACGACGCTTGACACAGCTTCATCTATACCTCTTTTTAAATCCATAGGATTAGCGCCAGAAGCTATAGCTTTTAGCCCTTCAGCAAATATAGCCTGAGCTAAAACAGTAGCCGTGGTAGTACCATCTCCAGCTACATCGGCAGTTTTAGAAGCCACTTCTTTTACAAGTTGTGCCCCTATGTTTTCATACTGGTCTTTGAGTTCTATCTCTTTTGCTACGGTCACACCATCTTTGGTTACTACAGGTACGCCCCATTTTTTCTCTATAATCACTTCCCTACCCTTCGGACCCAATGTGACTTTTACGGCGTTTGCAAGTTTATCAACGCCTGTTTTTAACTTTGCTCTTGCTTCTTCTCCATAAATTACTTGTTTTGCTGCCATATCTTTACCTCCTTAAAAATTTTATTCAACGATAGCTAAAACTTCGTCTTCAGACATCACGAGATATTTTTCGCTGCCTAACTCAACCTCTGTGCCGGCATATTTGTTGAAAAGTACCTTATCTCCGGCTTTTACCTTTAAAGGTCTGATTTCGCCGTTATTTAGAATTTTGCCATCACCAACAGCTACAACTTCACCCACTTGGGGTTTTTCCTTGGCCGTATCTGGTATGATTATACCAGAGGCTGTCCTTTGCTCTTTTTCTTCCATGCGTCTAACTACAATCTTGTCATAGATAGGTTTAAGCTTCATGCCGCTTACCTCCTTTAAGTTTTTCAGAGAAAATTATATTAACTTTTTTTCAATTTGTCAAGTGTTTTGTAATGCTTTCTGATAATAGTATACTCATATTTAATGAGCCACTGAATATTAAATTTATTTTAAGTTATTGTAAAAGCTAAAAAACTGGTAAAATATATCTATGGATGTATTTATACATGGTTGGGGCTTTGATGATACAATATTCAAAGAAGATGGATTTAAACTTTTGCTTCCAGGACACAAAAACAATATACTATCTTTACAAGAAGCACTAAGCATTTATAAATTACAACTTTCTAAATACAATTATATTAACATAACAGGCTGGTCTATGGGTGCTTCTCTGGGAATTATGTTAACAAAATATCTTGATAACATCAAAAGCCTAAAACTTATAGGCTTTAGCCCATATTTTAAGCAAGCTCATACTCCATCCACTTTTTTGGCTTTTATAAGAAGATTTAAAAAAGATTTTGAAGGCGCCATGGATGAATTTAGAAAAAACGCCTATCCTTTTGAATTTACAGCCCCATATCCAGAAAAAGATATAGCATTATTTATTTTGGAAGAGTATTATGAATTGGATTTAAGAAATATGTTAAAAAATGTTAATATACCAATTACAATTTTTCAAGGTAAAAACGATGAGATTACACCTATATCAGAAGCTTATAAATCCAAAGAATTAAATCCAAACATAAATTTGATTATCTACGAAGGTGGGCATTTTCCAAAATCATCTTAGCGTACCTATGCTAATTTCGAAGCTGGTAAGTATTTATTTATGATAAAAATATGATAGTTCTGCTACAAAAAAAAAAAAAAAAACGATTATTATTTTTAGCTAAATATAAAGGAGGTACTTGTGTGAACTTAAACGATAAAAATGACATATTATTTTCTATCTGTCCTCACGACACAGCCAAAGGCCTTGAGTTTTGGCACAGATTTAAGAAGGATTTGGAAGAAAAGTTGGGAGAGCCTATAGAGTTTGAACCGTTTCGTTCTTTTGAAGAAGAAGAGCAAGAACTAAACAACAAGGTTTATCATCTTTATTACGCTTCTTTTGTAAGAGCAATAGAACTATATCAAAACAAAGGGTATAAACCTATCGCCAAATTTAAAGGACAAAAGGATGAATATTACATAGTGGCAAAAGACCCTTCTATATTTGAAAAAAACAAAGTAAGGTTTGCCATCACCTTCAACGAAGGCATATCTTACTACACTATGACGCTTAGTTTTGAAGATATGGAGTTAGTTTATGCTAAAAACTACGAAGAAGTTTTAGAGCTTTTAATAAAAAACGAAGTGGATGTAGGATTTATGTACAATGAAACATGGGAACAAATTGAGGATACCAAGAAAAAAAATTTAAAAATATTAAAAACCTCTAATGTTAGCTTTTACCATATCTTTATGGCACATCCGGAGGTTTACGATAAGTTAAGACCTGCGCTGTTATCTTTTGATAATTTGGAAGAGATAAAAGAAGAAGATTTGTTAAAGCTTAAACATGATTATAAAAAGTTTCTTATCGGTATTAAAAGGTTGGAAGAGAGCGAAATAGCAAAAGCTATATCACTTGCTCAAAATGTTGGAATTATAATATATCAAGATAAAATTGTCTTTGCCAACGAATATGCAAAAAGCTTGCTTGGATATGATGAAGAAGAGCTTTACCAAATACACATATTTGATACGATAGGTGAAGAGCAAAGAGAATTAGTAAAAACAGCTGTTGAAAGAAGGTTAAAAAGAGAGTTTTCTAATCAATCTTACGAAGAAATAAGTATGGTTAATAAAAGCGGTGAAATTATAATAACCCATGCTGTTACATCTATGATAATCTTTAAAGGAAAGCCCTCTAATATGATAATGTTTGTTGATATAACAAAGCAAAAACGTTTTGAAAAGCTCTATGCTATATTAAAAGATGTAAACCAAGCCATAACACGATCTACGCTTGAAGAAGAAATGTTTAGCAATATAGCGAAATCCCTTGTAGATAAATTCAATTTTAAACTTGTATGGATAGGATATCCGGATGAAAATTCTGATTATTTTAAGATAGATTACAAGTTTGGGGAGGCTGTTAGTTATCTTGAAACAAAAATTCCTTACAAGGAATATCCTGGAGAAGGTATAGGGCCAGGGGGTACAGCTTATAGAGAAGATAGAGTTGTCATTTTACCAAACATAGATATATCCTTCTTCAACCTCTGGAGAGATAAAGCTAAGAAATATGGGCTTAAATCTGTAGCTACTATTCCTATAAAAGTAGATGGGGTACCAAAATATGTTATAGGGATATATTCGGGTGATCCTGGGTTTTTTAACGAAGACATTACTGATGTACTGAAAGAGATTAAATCAAATATAGAATTTGGTGTAGAAAGGCTACACTCTATTAGACAGAGTATCATCCTCGAGCATGTTATAGAAGCTTCTCCTGCATGGGTACTGGTAACAGATGAACATTTTAAAACAGTGTATGTAAACGATGCAGTTTCCAGGATATCTTTATATGAAAAACAAGAAATCATTGGCCAAAACCCAAGGATATTAAAATCTGGGTTAAACCCAAAAGAGTTTTACGAAGAACTTTATAATGCTATTATAAACAAAAGAGTTTTTCAAGGAATTGTTATAAACAAAAAGAAAAATGGGGAGCTGTTTTACTTAGACGATACTATTTATGCCGTAGAAATATCACCGGGAGTTATAAGATACGTATCTATAGGGAGGGACATAACCAAAGAGTTAGAGCTTACGGATGAAATTATAAAGTTAAAAAATCAAGATATTTTAACAGGGCTTCTTAGTTTAGAGGGTTTTAAAGAGGAGTTACCTTTACATTTAAAAGAAAACGAGCAAAGTTTTTTAGCCTTGATAGATATATATAATTTTACTGCTGTAAACAAGCTTTATGGCATAGATATAGGCAACAGAGTTTTAAAGGAAATGTCCAACAGGCTAAAACACATATTTGAAGATGCCATATTATCAAGGATATCCTCAGACGAATTTGGTATATTTAAATCTGGGAATGAGGGTAAAATACTTTCATATATTGCAAAAATAAAAGATGTATTCAAAGAACCTATAAAACTAAACAATATAGAAATACCGATATCTTTTAATGCGGGTATAGCTTTTTACCCAAAAGATGGGAATAGCTTTAAAACTCTTCATGAAAACGCCTCTATATCTTTAAGACAGGCCAAGCAAAGGGGCGAAAATACAGTTGTGTATTTTAGCAAAGACATTGAGACAAAATTAGAGCAGGTTAGCTTTGCGAATACCCTCATAGATAGGGCGTTCAGAGAAAATCTTTTTATATTGTACTATCAGCCAGTTTTTGATACTAAAATCCTAAAAATAGCTGGTTTTGAAGCTCTTATCAGAATAAAAGACAAAGATGGGATTATTTATACGCCAAATATTTTTATAGACTTTTTAGAAAATAGTAAATACATCTTTGATTTTGAAAAATGGCTGGTGCAGAAGGTAAGTCAAAAATCTATGGAATGGGATATCCCTATATCTTTTAATATATCCGCTAAAAGCTTTCAAAACGAAGAGCATATGAAATATTTGGTCTCTTTTAGCACCAACAATATAATGGAAACCACCGAGCGTTTACTTTTAGAAAATACAGAAAAAGTGAAACATATATTAGATTATATAAAAGAAACAACCGCTTTCAAAATAGCTATAGATGATTTTGGTACAGAGTATTCGTCTTTAAAATACATAAAAGATCTTCCTATAGATGAGATAAAGATAGATATATCTTTTGTAAAGAGTATGATGCAGAATGAAAAAGACATGGCTCTTGTAGAGACTATAATACATTTATCAAAAAGACTTGGCTTTAAAACTTTAGCAGAAGGTGTAGAAACTCAAGACCAGCTCCAAGCCTTAAAAGATATGGGATGTGACTACGTGCAAGGATTTTTATTGGGTAAGCCAAAACCAGAAGAAGAGGCAGAAGAGCTAATAAAATTATCACACAAAAATAGCAATAATATATAATAGTAAATATGTGTTTTTTTACCAAGGAGGTTCTATGAGTCTAAAAGCTAAATTGATTTTACTTTCAGCAATGCTTAGTATGGTGGTTCTTGCATTTGGAGGTATAGTGTTTCATAGTTTATATATAAACCCGCAGGAACGAAAAGAGATTTTGTTTGTGGTGCTATCAAGTGCAGTCATACTCACACTCGAAGCCATCGTGCTGTATAACTTTTGCATAAAACCCTATATGCAGGCTAAGAAAATCAAGAAGATAACAAACGAAGCGGGAAATATTTTAGATCTTATAGTGAGTTTGCAACGCGAAAGAGGTTATAGCACTGGTTTTGTGGGTTCGTCTGGACATAAATTTGCAAACGAGCTTAAAAGCCAAAGACAAAAGTCAGATGAGATTATCGCCAAAATCCCAAAACATCTACAAGATAAATTGTTAAATTTAAAAACCATAAGACTGGATGTGGATTCTTTCAAGAAAACCACCGCAGATATTGTAGAGGTATATCATAACAACATTAACATGCTTATAACATATTTAAAGATTGCCACTAATTATGTATCGAATGTTGACATGTTTAAGCTGTTGCAAACTGAAATTTATATAACTGAAGCCCAAGAGCATGCTGGCGAAGAAAGAGCTCTACTGACAGGTGTTCTAAGTAGAAAAAACATAAAACCAGAAGAGGCTAGGATGTGGTACAAACTATTGGATGATCAAGATGTATATAAAAACTTATTTTTTGAATATTCCAATCCAGATATAGTTAAAACTTATAAACAAAATGTAGATGAGAATACTGTGACGCAGACAAGAAATCAAATACAACAATGGATATATTCTCAATTTGGTAGCACCAACACTATACCACCAAACATAGACCCTCACTACTGGTTTGATAAGGCCACCGAGAGGATAGACAACATGGCAGAGGTTAGTAAATACATAGACAATGTCATAACGACAAAGACTGATAGCCTGATACGCTCTGCTATAAAAAATGCAATTATATTGTTTATCATGTCTTCTGTACCTTTTGTTATAGTATTTTTCTTATTCTGGTTTGTTTACAATACTATTAAGAGCATTGTTGAAAATACAAACTTGCTTGAAGACATAGCCAATAGGTTTAAAAAGGGAGATTTAAATATGGAAATTAATATAAAACATCAAGATGAGATAGGCTATGCTATAGAAAATCTCATGGAAGGCGTGAGAACTGCCAATGAAATACTCCAAGATATAAAATCCACCATTGAAAAGATGGGGTCGCTTGATTTTACCAAAAATGTGGAAGCAAATGCAGTGGGGGATTTTGAGGCTATAAAAAGCGATGTAAACAAATCCTTAGAAGCTCTAAGAGGGCTTTTAAAGAACATCACGGATAGTGTTATAAAACTTGGCACCAGCATGGAAGAGACTTCTGCCACCACAAACACCTTGGCTATCGATAATAAAAGCCTAAACGACCAGATAAACGCTTTGGCAAATTCTATAGAAGAGATATCTGCCACCGTGGGTTCTATAGCTCAAAGCATGCTTGAAACCAAAAACAACGTAAACAAACTCTTTGAGATAGTAAACGACGGCAAAGCTATGATTCAGAGGGCAAACCAAGATGCCTCCATCATGGATGAGCTTGGTAAAAAAGCTGTGACGATAGTGGATTCTATACTCTTTATCACCGAACAAACAAATCTCTTAGCTCTAAATGCCGCTATTGAAGCAGCCAGAGCCGGAGAAGCAGGGCGTGGATTTGCGGTGGTGGCGGATGAGGTGAAAAAACTTGCGGAAAGAGCTGGATCTTTTGCTAAAAATGTATCTGAGATAATATCCGATATAACAAAAAGTGTAAACTCCACCGTCAAATCTATTTCAAAAGTAGATAACTACTACAAGGAGATAGAAAATCTAAGCTCAAATGTCCAAGAATCCTCTCAGGCTGTTAGTAGTGCCATAGAAGAGCAAAACGCCACTTTAAACATGCTAAACAACTCTATGGTGGATGTAAGGACATTTTCAGATAAACTTGCCGCTGCCATAGAAGAGCTATCCGCCACCGCAAGGTCGTTGGCGGAAGTGGCCCAAGAGCTAAAAAACGAAGTATCAAGATTTAGGTTTTGATAAAATTATTTTTTTGAGGCTTTTATGAAAAAGATTTTATTGGGTTTAGTAACTGGGTTGGTATTAAGTGGCATCTCGCACGGGGTTTTATTGAAAGCCTCAAACAAAGAGTTTGCGGATATGGGACTAAAACTCTCTATCTGGGCTCAAAACAACGGTAAAATTACCACAAACGATAAATCATCCACAAACTTTTCAGTGGAAAACGCAAGGCTTTACTTCGCCGGACAGATAAATCCTATGGTGCAGTTTGGAGCAAACATAGATTTTTCCGATAACAACATCCTTATACCTGATGGATCAGCAAGATCTCACGATAAGATGCAATACACTATCATAAAAGATGCTTTTGTAAACCTAAAACTAAAAAAATCTTTTCAAATTACCACTGGACTTTTCTTAGACCCATGGTCAAGGATTCCATTGGAAGACCTTTATTCTTTTATAATTCCCTTAGAAGACTACAATCCAGGAGTAAGCGAGATAGATATAGACGGAGCAAGGCTTTTACAAACTTCTTCAAGCCAAAACTCAAACTATCTTAACTATAACGGTGTTTATAAGTTTAAACCCTTTATAAAACCCTTAGTACCTCTTACTTTTGGTTCGGACGTTGGTAATGCTTTTAGAGATACAGGAATAGCTATATGGGGAGATCTTTTCAAACATACGATGATAAAGTATTATCTGATGGTAGGTAACGGTAGATTTGACTATCAGACTCATGAAAACCAAAATAGCAATTTAAAATACGGATTTAGGATAGAGTTTAGCCCTACTTTTTTAGGATATAAGGGTATGCCTGATTATGTGGATAAGGATACATTTTTGGGGAAAAGAAAAACCCTCACTATATCAATAGCCTATCAACAACAAAAACTTTCTTGTGGGTCTTATGATACTGCTGCTACATCTATATATTGCCCGAGTGCTATGCCTTTAATGTCTACTAACGTCAGAGCATATACATTTGATATCTTGTGGGAGCAAAAGTTCAAAAATTTTGTGCCAAACATACAAGCAGCTTGGCTTGATCAAAAAGATTTAGGCTTTTCAGAAACTAAAAATAGCAACATTTCAAATCCAGAGGCTTCTGGATACTACATCCAAACTCAAATTTTATACGATAAGTTTATGGGTATAGGAAAACCAGCTATAGCCCTAAGATATGAAGAGGACGAGAATAAAAATTACTATCTAAACCCCTCAAACCCAAACAGTTTTATCACCACCAAGATAGGCATGTACGACATATTTTTAAATTATTATATAGCTGGTGAAGACGCAAATCTATCCTTAGGTGCCCAGATGGTAAATCCCGATGCATCTATGCGATATGCTACCTCAAATGGGCAAAACTCCTTAAAAGCTTTTACCGATTATTCTTTTGTGTTTAGGACGGTGTTTTAAGGCTGAATATAGTTTATAGGCTTTTATAATATATCTAATACAATGTTTTAGCTATTGTGATATAATTAAATTTATATGGTTAAAGCTTTTAATAAAAGCCTAAAAATTTTGGGGATTTTGTTGGCTTTTGGTGTGTGGCAAACCTGCAGGCTTAGCTATGGAATGGGAGAAACCTCTCCGATGCAAAGCGTGCCAACAGGCATCGTCTGTAAAATCGTGGATAATACAGGTCAGTCTCACATATTGCAAAATTGCAATTGCGATGGTAGGACTTACATAGATGTTAAAAGAGGAAGCCTTAGTTATTTTGTGGATTTAAGCTCTGTAAAATCTATGAGTGTTAGGGCTTTTAGAACTAATGATGTGCTTGTGGATTTAACTACCAGAATGGATCAAACTCCAAAGTTAGTGAGTGTGTCAAAAGACATGATTTGCTATGGTATGGGTAGTCTTGGTAATGCCAAGTTTTATATTAAAAATATAAAAGATCTTTATATTTTAAAACCATGACAGGAGAGCGTTTGATGAAAAAAGCTTCTTTAGCGTTAACAATACCCTTGGTATTTGTAGGTGGATTTTTTGTGGGCGCAAAAGCCACAGAACAAAAACACGAGTCTGATGCGGATTATATTAGACTTTTCATGGATGTATTTCAAATAACCAAACAAAACTATGTGGTAAATCCGAGTACCAAAAAGATGACATATGGAGCTCTAAATGGCATGCTCCAATCTTTAGATCCGTTTTCTGATTTCTTTACACCCACAGAATACAAGGAATTTACCCAAGACACTGAAGGCCAATTTGGTGGTATAGGTATTGAGATAGCAAGAAAAGACGGAAGACCATTGGTAATAGCTCCTATAGAAGGCACACCCGCTTACAAAGCAGGCATGAAAGCTGGTGATATTATAATGAAAATAAATGGAAAAGATACAGCTAACATGAACTTATTCCAAGTCATAAAACTCATAAAGGGAAAGCCTGGCACATATGTAACATTGACGGTGTTTAGGAAAGGGGTAGACCATCCACTTACTTTTAAAGTTGCAAGAGAAATTATAAAAGTCCCGGCCGTAAAGGCCACGATGGTGGACAACCACATAGGGTACATAAAGCTCATTCAATTCCAAGAAGATGCTTACTCTGAGTTATCAAAAGCTGTAAGAAAGTTAGAATCAAAAGGGGCAAACGAGTTTGTATTTGATTTAAGGAATGATCCGGGCGGTTTGCTAACTCAGGCTATCAAGGTGGCAAATGTGTTTTTGCCAAAAGATAAACTCGTAGTTTATACCAAGGGAAGGGTAGTAGGAACTCACAAATATTATACGACCCAAAATCCTTTGATACCAGCTCAAGATAAAGTTGTGGTGCTTGTAAATGGTGGTACTGCCAGTGCGGCTGAGATAGTTACCGGAGCTTTAAAAGACTACAGTAGAGCTACTATCATAGGCGAGAAAACTTTTGGTAAGGGATCTGTGCAAAATCTTATACCTCTTGAAAATGGCGCTGGTCTTAAACTCACCATTGCATATTGGTATACACCAGCTGGCATATGTATAAACAAAAAAGGTATTATGCCAGACATATACATAAAATTCCCTACCAAAGAACAGGATAAACTCTTAAAAACCATAGAAGATATGAGATTAAAAGGCAATAAGCAAAAAGTTATACTCCTTCCAAATATGGATCCTCAGCTAAAGGCTGCTATAGATTATCTTGAAGGAAAACCTGTAAAATCTCAAAAACCAGAAAAAGAAGAAGCGATGTCAGATAGATAAAAAAGGATGTTAGCTCTTGGTATAGAGACCTCTTGTGATGATACTGCATTGGCTGTATACCATACTGAAAAAGGACTTATAGACCATATACTGAGCTCTCAGGTAAACCTTCACAAACACTATAAAGGTGTGGTACCGGAGCTCTGCTCCAGAGAGCATACCAAAAATTTATATGTTTTGTTTACTAACCTTTTAAAGAGAAATAACATAGAACCTCAAGACATAGATTTTTTAGCCCTCACTCTATCCCCAGGGCTTATACTCTCTCTTCTGGTAGGGGCTTCCTTTGGAGCTGGGCTCTCCTATGCTCTTAACATCCCCATTGTGCCGGTGCATCATATAGAGGCTCACATATACTCTGTGTTTTTAGAGCACGGTGTAAGATATCCATTTTTAGCCCTTGTAATATCCGGTGGTCATACTGAGATACACTTAGTAAAAGATTTTGAAAATTACGAGCTTATAGGTAAAACTCTTGATGATGCAGCAGGCGAGGCTTTTGATAAAGGAGCGGTATTGATGGGACTTGAATATCCTGGTGGTCCATCTATAGAAAAGTTTTTATCTTCTTATGAAAATCCAAAAACTATAAATTTTCCAATGCCTATAAAAGATGATAGGATAGTATTCTCTTTTAGTGGCCTAAAGACATTTTTAAAAGACGTAAAAGACAAATATCCAAAAGAAGATTTGATATATTCTTATCAAGAGGCTATAATAAATCATATTATAAGGACTCTTCAAAAAGCTATAAGAAAAACCTGTATAGACCGTGTAGTGGTAGTGGGGGGTGTAGCTGCCAACAAAAGGCTTCGCCAAAAACTCCAAGCCCTTGGTATAGAGCTCTTCATCCCCTCTTTAAAATTTTGTACGGACAATGCTGCAATGGTTGCTTTGGTAGGAGTCAAAAGGTTTTCCAAATCAAAGTTTTATACTAAAAGCCAAATACAAAACTTAAATCCCGAACCTTCTTTAAACCTTGAGGAGTTTGTAGAATCAGTAAATGATTTTTAAATCATACTTGCTAAAATATATTTATGATATAATGTTACTTTGTTAGGGGATGTGGCGAAATGGCAGACGCAGCGGACTTAAAATCCGCAGGGAGCAATCCCGTGAGGGTTCAAGTCCCTCCATCCCCATTTTTGGGATATAATAGATAAAATGAGATGGAGTAGATACTTTTTATATACCACAAAAGAAGAACCTTCTGAAACCGAAGCGGCTTCTCATAGATTTTTGATGAAAGCTGGTTTTATAAAGCAAATAGCTTCAGGAATTTATGAGCTAACTCCCATAGCTTTTAGGCTTTTAAAAAAAATAGAAAATATCGTAAGAGATGAAATGGACAAAGCCGGAGCTCAAGAGCTTTTGCTCACAATTTTAAACCCATCTGAGCTTTGGAAAGAGACCAAAAGATGGGACTATTACGGTAATGAGCTTTTTAAATTAAAAGATAGACATGGAAGGGATTATTGTCTTGGGCCAACGCACGAAGAAGAGATTACGGATCTACTAAGGCGTAGCATAAAATCTTACAAACAACTCCCACTAAATTTATACCAAATAAACACAAAATTTAGAGACGAGAAAAGACCAAGATATGGGCTTATAAGAGGAAGAGAGTTTATTATGAAAGATGCATATTCTTTTGACACAGATGAAGAATCCGCTAAAGTATCTTACGATATCATGGTAAAAGCCTATAAAAACATATTTAGAAGATTAAGTTTAAATGTGCTTATGGTACAAGCAGACGTTGGCCAAATAGGGGGCAAGAGCTCTCATGAGTTTGTGGCTCCTACCAAATACGGTGAGGCTTTGGTGGCTTACTGCGAAAGTTGTGGATACGCTGCAAATACAGAAATAGTGGAACTAAAAAAACCCTCCATTGAAAAAGAACCTTTACTTCCGATGGAGGAGATATATACCCCAAATTTAAGCACCATAGAAGAGCTTTCAAAGTTTTTAAGTATAACCCCTAATGAGATTATAAAATCTATACTATATATAAAACAAGATAAACCTGTGATGATATTAATAAGAGGCGATAGAAAAATAGACGAGAAAAAACTGGAGCGAATATTTGGTACAGATGAATTTAGGCTTGCCGAGGATGAAGAAGTTTTAAAGTTTTTAAAAACCAAAAAAGGATTTATAGGACCATTTGGTACAAGTATAGAGATTCTTGTGGATAACTCATTGTACAACGCCTCCAATATGGTGGTGGCTTTCAATAGACCAGATTATCATTATAAAAATGCAAACTTAGAGTTTAATGATTTTGTTGATGTGGCAGCAGTAGAGGAAAAAGACCCATGTCCTGAATGTGGAAAACCTTTGAAAATCACACAAGGACTTGAGCTTGGTCATACATTTTTGCTGGGTACGAGATACTCCGAGCCAATGAAGGCGTATTTTACAGATAAAGACGGTATAGATAAACCTATGGTGATGGGGTGCTACGGCATAGGTATTTCAAGACTTATAGCAGCTATAGTAGAACAATATCACGATGAAAAAGGTATAAAATGGCCTCTATCCGTGGCCCCTTTTCAAGTGCTTATAACTTGCATTAATGTTTCTGACGAGATCCAAAAAAATATATCAGAATCTTTATATCAAAAGCTTCAAAACGAGGGCATAGAGGTGCTTTTTGATGATAGAGATGTATCCGCAGGAGTAAAGTTTAACGACGCAGATTTAATAGGCATACCTTATCGTATAGTTGTAGGTAAAAAAGCAAAAGATAATGTGGTAGAGATGGTAAATAGGCATACCTTAGAATCTGCAAATTTATCTGTAGATAGTGTAGTAGAGCACATGAAGGGTATTTTAAGAGATGTCTTATGATATATACGCTATAGGACTTAACTATAAGACTGCCAGTGTCGATCTAAGAGAAGCTCTTAGTTGCAATATCTCAGAGTACGATGATATATTGAACGTTTTGAAAAGTTCATCCGATGTAAAAGAATTTATGCTTTTATCCACTTGTAATAGACTTGAATTTTATATCTATGCCAAAGATGAAAAATCTGTTTTGGAGCTTTTTAAAAAATATATCGATATAAAAAACAAACATATAGATAGTACTCATATATTCTTAAAAGCCAAAAAAGATGCAGTGATACATATATTTAAAGTGGTCTCTGGTCTTGATTCTATGGTCATAGGAGAGCCTCAAATTGTAGCTCAATTCAAAGACGCTTACTTTAAAGCGAAAAATTTAGGAGCTATCTCGAAAGTTATAAACAGGTTAGCCCAAGCGGCTCTTCATACTTCAAAAAGAGTAAGGCATGAAACTGGCATAAGTAAAAGTGCTGTGTCGGTAAGCTATGCTGCGGTGGAACTTGCAAAACGCATATTTGGAGAGCTAAAAGACCAAAAAGTCCTTCTCATAGGTGCTGGAGAGATGGGTGAGTTAGCTGCTAAATACCTCCAACGTTCAGGAGCAAGCATTTATATATCCAATAGAACCTATGAAAGAGCCATATCTTTGGCAGAAAAAATACAGGCAAATGTACTGAGATTTGAAGAGATGGAGAATTTTTTGTATGAGTTTGATATAGTTTTGGTGTCCACTGGAGCCCAAGGGTATGTAATTACAAAAGATGTTGTAAATAGAAGTATCAAAAAAAGACATTACAAGCCGATGTTTTTGATAGATATATCTGTGCCAAGAAATATAGAGCCATCTTGTACTGATTTGGACAGCGTTTTTTCATACAATATAGACGATTTAAAAGATGTGGTGGAAGCAAATCTTTCAAGCAGGATTCAAGAAGCTAAAAAAGGTGAATTT
>CAZDZN010000012.1:0-26460 GCA_964509905.1 uncultured Aquificaceae bacterium | reverse complement strand
TAGAGTGAGGCTTATACTATGGAGCAGGATAAAATACGTATAAAACTTAAATCTTACGATTACAAGCTTTTAGATCAATCCGTGAAACAGATAGTAGAAACTGTAAAGAGGACAGGGAGTTCAGTGAAGGGTCCCATTCCTTTACCTTCTACCAGAAGACGTTGGGCAGTTTTGAGATCGCCTCACAAGTTTGATCAATCAAGGGAACATTTTGAAATAAGAGAGTTTAAGAGGGTGTTGGATATTGTAAAGATAACACCTCAAACCATAGAATCTCTTATGGAGATAAGTCTTCCTGCTGGCGTTGACATAGAATTAAAGATGAGAGGTTGATTTTATGATAGGGCTTATAGGAAAGAAAGTGGGTATGATAAGGGTATTTCTGGATAACGGCAATACTATACCAGTTACTGCTATTAAAATAGAGCCTAATTATGTGGTTCAAATTAAAAGCCAAGATACGGATGGTCATAATGCTATTCAAGTTGGGTCTATGCCTTTAAAGCAAAGTCATATTAAAAAACCTATCGCTGGTCATTTTAAAAAGTCTAATTTGACGCCTTTGAAATATTTAAAAGAATTCAGTGTAGAAAACATAGCTGATTTTTCTTTGGGTCAGGAGCTTGGGATAGATGTGTTCTCTCCTGGTGAGCTTGTAGATGTAGTGGGTAGGTCTAAGGGCAGAGGATTTACCGGTACTATGAAAAGATGGGATTTTGGCGGTTTTCCCAAGTCTCATGGTCATAGATATCACAGAGCTGTGGGTTCGGTGGGTAATCGTACGGATCCCGGTAGAGTTTGGAAAAGCAAGAGGATGGCTGGAAGACACGGCAACGATACTATAAGGGTGCAGGCTCTTATGGTGGTGGATGTGTTGAAAGACAAGGGTATAATCTTGGTAAAAGGTTCTGTGCCGGGTCATAACGATGGTATCGTATATATAGAGAAAAGTCATATAGCTGATCGTAAAAAAATTCAAAGAAAGCAGAATCGTTTATCTGGAAGTATTACCAATATTTTAAAGCAGGAAGTGTGATATGGTGGTAAATGGTGTAGAGTTAAAAGACGAAGTGTTTAATGTGGA
Source organism: uncultured Aquificaceae bacterium (assembly GCA_964509905.1). Taxonomy (GTDB): domain Bacteria; phylum Aquificota; class Aquificia; order Aquificales; family Aquificaceae; genus Hydrogenobaculum. The sequence goes on along the minus strand of CAZDZN010000012.1, from coordinate 25,376 downwards.
ACCTCAAAAGCATGTGCTTTGGGAGATGGTAAGATGGCAACTTGCCAAGAGAAGGCAAGGCACTCATTCTGCCAAAACCAGGGCAGATGTAAACTGCAGCGAGAAAAAGATAATGCCTCAAAAAGGTACCGGTGGTGCAAGACATGGTGCTCGTTCTGCTAATGTGTTTGTAGGTGGTGGTGTTGTTCATGGGCCTAAGCCAAGGAATTATAAGTATAAAGTTTCTAAAAAATATCGTAAGAAGGCTTTGGCTATGGCTTTGAGCATAAAAGCTAAAAATAATGCTATACATGTGGTAGATTCTATTATATCTTCCGAAAAGCCGAAAACTAAGCTTGGTTTAGAGCTTTTAAAATCAAAAAATATACAAGATTCAAAAGTTTTGGTGATAACCACCGTGCAAAACGATATAGTGTCCAGGTCTTTTAGAAATCTTCAAAATGTTAAAGTTTTACCTGTAATAGGTTTGAATGTATATGATGTACTTTGGGCAGATAACCTTTTGATAGAAAAAGATGCTTTGGAAAAAATGTACGAGAGGGTAAGTTTATGAGAGCACCAGAAGAAGTTATTGTCCGTCCTATTGTAACAGAAAAAACCAATAGACTTATGGAAGATCTCAATAAGTATGTATTTGAGGTAAGTCCAGAATCGAATAAGCATGAAATAAAGCATGCTGTAGAAAAACTTTTCGGTGTTAAAGTAAGATCTGTAAATACCTTGTACGCAAAGCCAAGGGTGAAGCGTACTATAACTAAAAGATCCAGGGTATTTGGTAAAACCAGGATTTATAAAAAAGCAATCGTAACCCTTGAAAAAAATGCAAAGATAGATTTGATGAGTTTGTGAGGTTAATATTATGGGTGTAAGAAGTTTGAAACCTGTTACTAACGGTCAGAGACATGCAGTTTTGTATGATTATTCTGAACTTACCAGGAGAATTCCCGAAAAATCTTTGACTTATTACTATAAGAGAGCTTTAGGTAGAAGCCGCCAACAAGGTAAGGTAACCAGCAGGTGGAAAGGTGCTGGCAATAAGATAAGATATCGTATCATAGATTTTAAGAGAGGCAAAAGCCTAATACCTGCAAAAGTTTATTCTATAGAGTACGATCCATTTAGAAGTGCTCGTATAGCTTTGCTACATTATAAAGATGGTGATAAACGCTATATAATTTGGCCAGATAAGCTCAGTGTGGGTGATACTGTGATGTCTATAAGCTACGAAGATGCTCAAAAAGGGAAAGAGCTTCCAGAAATAAAACCTGGAAACGCCATACCTCTTAAATTTATTCCAGTGGGTACTTTTATTCACAATATAGAGTTAAATCCCGGAAGAGGTGCGAAGCTTGTAAGAGCCGCTGGATTATCCGCTCAGGTAATAGGTAAGATAGAAGGTTATGCTCAGGTGCGTTTACCTTCTGGAGAAGTGAGACTTGTAAACGATAAATGTATGGCTACTATAGGCGTAGTTGGTTTGTCAGAGCATGAACTGTTAAAATTGGGGAAAGCGGGTAGAGCTAGGTGGTTGGGTTTAAGACCCAATGTGCGTGGTACAGCTATGAACCCTGTGGATCATCCTCATGGTGGTGGTGAAGGCAAAACCAAAGGGAAACATCCAGAATCTCCGTGGGGTTGGAAGACAAAAGGTTATAAGACAAAAAGAGGGAAGAGGTATTCTGATAGATTTATCGTATCCAAAAGAAATGCCGGAGGTAAGATATAATGGGTTTTAGAGGAGCTTGGAACAAACGCAATAGATTAGTAGAGGATTTAGATACATTTTTAAAGCTTTATAAAAAAGTCCAGAAAGCCTACAAAAAGGTAAGAAAGGTAGAATTTTCCAATAACCCTGAGCTTATAGAAGCTGCAAGACAAAGATACAGCGAAATTTGGAATGAATTTAGAGCTTTTATAAACAAGAAAGCATGGGTAGATCCTAAGCTATGGATTACAATCAAAAAGATGAACCAAACCGGTGATAGAAAAGTGGTAAAAACTTATTCCAGAGATTCTCAAGTAATTTCTGAATTCATAAATCACACAATTGCTGTGCACAATGGTAAAACTTTTGTGCCAATATATATAACCCCTGAAATGGTAGGTCATAAGTTGGGTGAGTTTGCTCCCACTAGAACTTTTAGATCTCATCCGGACAAATCTGCAAAAGTGGTTAAAAAGAAGTGAGGTAAAAAAACATGGCGACGATTAATCTAAGCAAAGCTTCTGTAAAAAATGCCAGAATATCTCCTTTAAAAGCTTCTCAAGTTTTGAGGCTTTTAAGAGGGAAGTCTGTAGAATACGCTCTTTATCAGTTAAAGTTTATGAACAAGAAAGTAGCTCCTATTATAGAGAAAGTGCTAAAGAGTGCTATAGCAAATGCAGAACAACAAGGGGCTGATCCTACAAAGTTGGTTATTTTAGAGGCTAAAGCTGACAAGGGTATAACTTTTAGAAAGTGGATGCCAAGAGCTCACGGCAGAGCCACTATGATGAGGAAGCATACATCTCATATAAGCATAAGTGTAGGTGAAGTAGAAGAATCTCAAGAGGAGGCTAAATAATGGGTCAAAAAACTCATCCGATAGGCTTTAGAGTTGCGGTTACGAAAGATTGGTTAAGCAAATGGTGTGTATCTAAAAAAGAATATCCAAACATACTTCATGAAGACATCGTGATAAGAAAATATATAAAAGAGAGATATAAATCTGCTGGTATTTCTAAAATAACCATAGAAAGATCTGGTGAAAAAATAAGAGTGCGCATCTTATCTTCTAAACCGGGTATTATAATAGGTAGAAAAGGGGCTGAAGTGGATCAACTTAAAAATGATTTAGAGAGAATTGTAAAAAATAAAGATATTAGTTTGAGTGTAGATGAGGTAAGAGTGCCTCAGCTCGATGCTCAGCTTGTGGCAGAGGATATAGCCCTTCAAATAGAAAGGCGGGTATCTCATAGAAGGGCAATGAAAAGAGCTATAGATAATGCTATAAAAAGCGGAGCCAAAGGTATAAAAGCTCAAGTGAAAGGTCGTATAGGCGGTGCTGATTTGGCAAGATCCGAATGGTTTTTGGTGGGTAGGATGCCTCTCCAAACGTTAAGGGCTGATATAGACTACGGATACGCCACCGCTTATACAAAATACGGTATCCTTGGTATAAAAGTATGGATTTATAAAGGTGATATATTAAAAGGTGGTAAAGAAGAGATAATCAAGAAAATAGAAGAAGATCTTACCACTCAAGCTAAGGAGGTTTAAAGATGTCTTTTTTACAACCGAGTAGGCAAAAATATAGAAAAACTCAAAGAGGTACCTTAAAGGGTAAATCTTTTAGAGGAAACAAGGTAGCTTTTGGTGAGTACGGTATACAAGCTTTGGAGAGTGCTTGGATAACTCAAAGACAGATAGAGGCATCTCGTATAGCCTTGGTGAGAAATCTTCGTAAAGGTACAAAAGTCTGGATAAGGATTTTTCCAGATAAACCATTTACCAAAAAACCTGCTGAGGTAAGAGGTGGTGGTGGTAAAGGTGATCCAGAAAGCTACGTGGCTGTGGTAAAGCCCGGTAGAATCATGTTTGAGTTTTCAGATGTGCCTGAGGAGATGGCTGAAGAAGCTTTTAGAAAGATCTCTGCTAAATTACCTATTAAAGTGAGATTGGTAAAGGCTGGAGGCATAACTATATGAGAGCTAAAGATTTAAGGCAACTAAGTATATCGGAGTTAGAAGTCAAATTAAAAGATCTAAAATCCGAGCTTTTCAAACTTCGTATAACAAAAAAGATAGAAGGGTTAAAAGAACCTTCCAAGATAAGGCAAGCTAAAAAAGATGTTGCTAAGATTTTGACTGTAATGAATGAGAAGAAGAGAGGCTTAAGCGTATGAAAGGCAGAGACTGGCATCAAAAGAGAAAAGAATTTAAAGGTATTGTAATTAGCAATAAAATGGATAAATCTGTAGTGGTGAAAGTAGATAGAGAAACACCAGATCCGCTTTATGGTAAACGCGTTATAAAATCCACGAAATTTCATGCTCACGATCCAGAAAATAGGTGTAGCGTAGGCGACACTGTGATGATAAGGGAGACTAGACCTATATCAAAAAATAAAAGATGGGTAGTGACAAAGATATTAAATAAGACTTCTGAGTTGCAAACTTAATAAGTTTTATGTTATAATATGAGTTTTAGATTATGTATTCTTTAGGAGAAAAGCCATGATACAGAGGCAAAGTTATTTAAATGTTGCTGATAACTCTGGAGCTAAGAAAGTTCAGATAATAGGCATACCCTATGCTTCGAGGCAGTATGTAAGTGTGGGAGATGTGGTGACTGTTACCGTTAAAGAAGCCTCACCAAACGGTGCTGCTAAGAAGGGAAAAGTTTATAGAGCTGTTGTGGTAAGAGTTGCTAAAGAGGTGAGAAGAAGCGATGGTTCTTATATAAAATTTGATGATAACGCAGTTATACTTTTAAACCAATATGGTGAATCTTTGGGTACTCGTATACTAGGACCTATAGCAAGAGAAGTAAGAAATAGAGGCTTTACCAAAATAGCTTCTTTAGCAGCGGAGGTTGTATAATGGCTTTTAAGATAAAAAAAGGTGATAAAGTAAAAGTGTTGATAGGAAAAGATAGGGGTAAGATAAGTACTGTAGAAGTCCTCGACACAGAAAATGCTAAAGTTTTGGTAAAAGATACAAATATAGCTAAAAAGCATGTAAAAGGTATAGAAGGAAGAAGAGAGGCTGGTATATACGAGATAGAATTACCTATGCCTATATCAAAAGTGATGCTTATATGTCCTAAATGTGATAAACCCACCCGTGTAGGTTTTAGGATAGAGGAAACAGATGATACCGTGAGAAAATATAGATATTGTAAAAAATGTAATGAAAATATAGACCTTGTTTATGAAAAAAGTAAGGTTAAGAGGTAAATATTATGTCTGTAGAAACCAAGCAAAAACAGAGATTGCAGGAAAGATTTGAAAAAGTGGTGACTCCTAAACTGATGGAGCGTTTTAATTACAAAAGTTCGATGGAAGTTCCAAAACTCATAAAGATTGTGGTAAATATGGGCGTAGGAGAAGCTATAAGCGATATAAAAAATCTTGATAAAGCGACCGAAGACCTAAAAGCTATAACTGGTCAATATCCTTCCGTTAGAAAAGCCAAAAAATCAGAGGCATCTTTTAAATTGAGAAAAGGTTTACCGGTAGGCTTAAAAGTTACGTTGAGAAAAGATAGGATGTGGAATTTCTTAGATAAACTTGTATCTGTAGCTCTTCCTCGGGTTAAGGATTTCAAAGGTCTAAATCCAAAGTCCTTTGATGGAAGAGGTAATTATGCTTTTGGATTATCAGAACAGATAGTTTTCCCAGAGATAGATTATGAAAAGGTGGATACCATAAGAGGTATGGATATACTTATCAATACCAGTGCGAAAACTGATGAAGAAGCCTTGTATTTGTTGGCTCTTTTAGGCTTACCTATAAGGGCTTATTAAGGAGGAATTATGCCGAGAAAAGCTAAAGTAGTTAAAGATTTAAAACATTTCTCAAAATATGCAGTTAGGCAAAAGAATAGATGTCCTATATGTGGAAGGCCAAGAGGTTTTATAAGAAGGTTTAATATGTGCAGATTGTGCTTTAGAGAGCTATCTTTAAGTGGTGAAATAACAGGCGTTAGAAAATCTAGTTGGTGAGGTGTATATGGACGTAATAGCTGATATGTTTGCTAGGATAAAAAATGGACTCCAAAGGAAGACGGACTTTGTTGATGTACCTCATTCTAAGTTAAAAGAAAATATTATTAAGCTTTTAAAGGAAGAAGGTTATATACAAAACTATGAGATTTTAGAGGATGAAACTCACAAGAAAGGTAATCAGCCTACGCTTAGAATATATCTAAAGTATTTGGACAATAGGAAAACCCGTCCCGCCATAGAAAATATAGAAAGATTGTCAAGACCGGGCAGAAGGGTATATAAACCCCTTAAAAAGATGTTTCACATAAGGAGAGGTCTTGGTTTGGCTGTGATATCCTGTGACGGCGGCGTGATATCTGATGCTCAAGCCAGGAATCTAAAAAAAGGCGGAGAGATAATAGCTTATGTATATTAAGGAGATGGTGTTATGTCTAGAATAGGTAAGAAACCAATATCTGTACCAAGTGGTGTCAAAGTAGCTTTGGATAATAAAACTATAAGCATAGAAGGTCCAAAGGGAAAATTAATTATGCCTATCCACGATATAATGGATATTAAATTGGAAAATGGACAAATTTTAGTAATCAAAAAAGAGGAATCCCCTTTTGCCCAAGCCATGCATGGGACTACTGCTGCTCTCATTAAAAATATGATGGAAGGTGTTTCTAAAGGCTATACTGTAACACTTGAGGTGGTAGGCCTTGGCTATAAAGCTGCCATGAAAGGCCAAGAGCTTGAGCTGAATCTGGGTTATTCTCACCCAATTTATTACAAGCCCCCAGCTAACATAAAATTAGAAGTAAAGGAGAACAAGATATCTATATCTGGTATAGACAAACAGCTTGTTGGTCAAGTAGCGGCAGAGATAGCGAAATTTAGAAAACCTGATCCTTATAAGGGGAAAGGCATAAGATACGAAAGCCAAATGTTGAAGTTAAAACCTGGTAAATCAGCTGGTAAAGGTAAGAAGTAAGGAGTAGGTTTATGAAACTAAATAGAGAAGAGAAGAGATTAAAAAGGCACGCTAGAATTAGAAAAAAAATAAGTGGTATACCTTCGAAGCCCAGACTCTGCATTTACAGAAGTCTAAACGCTTTTTATGCTTCTTTAGTGGATGATAGTGCTGGTAAAACTCTTTTGACTGTATCATCCCTTAGCAAAGATTATATAGATCAAGCTGAAAAAAGAGGCGGTAAGTCCATAGAAGATGTACAGAAAGTGGCCGAGTTGTTGGTGCAAAAAGCCAAAGAGAGGGGCATAGAAAAGGCTGTTTTTGATAGATCTGGTTATCTTTATCACGGTAAAGTGAAGGCTTTTGCAGATAAATGTAGAGAATTAGGGCTTATAAATTAGGAGGTTAACGTGGGTTCAAAAGATTTAAACGAAAGGATTGATTTAAAAAGAATTGAGCAAGGTATAACAAACTTAGATGACATTCAGTTTGAGGAAAGGTTGTTGGAAGCTGCGAGGACTACCCGTGTTACAAAAGGCGGTAAAAGATTTTCTTTTAGTGCTTCCGTAATCATAGGTGATAGGAGAGGTTATGTAGGTTTTGGCCTTGGCAAAGCAAGAGAAGTTCCTCTTTCTATAGCAAAAGCCATAGAAGATGCGAAGAAAAAAACCATAAGAGTACCTATAGTTAATGGCACTATACCTCACGATGTGATAGGCGTGTATGGTTCCGCCAGAATTATAGCTTTTCCCGCTAGAAGAGGTACTGGTGTTATAGCAGGTGGTGCCGCCAAGCCTATATTCGAATTGGCAGGATATACAGATGTACTTACCAAAATAGTGGGTAGTTCTAATCATCATAATGTTGTTAGAGCTGTGTTTGATGCTCTTTTAAAATTAAAAGACATAGAATCAGTAGCTTCTATAAAAGGTAAATCCGTAGAAGAGCTAACTTCTAGGTATAAAATATATGCGAGGTAATGAATATGAGGCTTAAACTTACTTTAAGAAGAGGCTTAGCTGGCAAAGATAAATCTCAAAAAGAGGCAATAAGAAGTTTAGGTTTGAAAAAAATGGGACAATCCGTGATAGTGGATAAAAATCCTATGGTTTGTGGAAATCTTGAAAAAGTGAAACATCTTGTATGCGTGGAGGAAGTTCAATGAATATACACGAATTACAACCAAATAAAGGTGCTAAAAAAGATAAAAAGCGTGTTGGTAGGGGGATAGGCTCTGGAAAAGGCAAAACTGCTGGCAAAGGTTACAAGGGGCAAACATCTCGCTCTGGAGACAATAGAGTATCTCCTTACTTTGAAGGCGGACAAACTCCTTTGCATATGAGAGTTCCAAAAGTAGGTTTTAGAAATCCATTTAAAAAAGAATACTCCGTTGTAAACTTATCTATGTTGGAAAAATACTTTAAAGATGGAGATGAGATAACCAAGGAAACACTTTTATCAAAGAGCTTGGTTAAGAAAAACAAACCTGTTAAAATATTGGGCATGGGTGATGTCAGCAAGAAGCTAATGGTAAAGATTGATGCCATATCTGCTTCTGCTAAAGAAAGGATAGAAAAAGCAGGTGGTAGTGTAGAGGTAGTGGGTGAATAACTTTCTCAAAGAAATCTTAGAATTAGAGGTTTTAAGAAAACGTGTAATATTTACGCTTATAGTATTTGCCATTTACAGGCTAGGAAGCCACATACCTATACCAGGTGTAGATCCTGTGGCCTTATCGGATTTCATGAGCAACTTAAAGGGCTCTTTGTTCTCTCTTTATGATATTTTTTCTGGTGGCAATCTATCGAGAATGACTCTTTTTGCTCTTGGGGTTATGCCATATATATCCGCTTCTATAGTTATGCAACTTCTTTCGAGTGCTATACCAGAACTTCAAAGACTTTCAAAGGAAGAAGGAGATTATGGAAGGCAAAAGATAAATGAATATACAAAATATATCACAGTATTTGTGGCTGGTTTTCAGTCTTTAGGCATAGCTACCTGGCTTCAGCAACAAACTTCTCCTCATGGATATCCAGTAGTTCCCCATGGAGGTGTACTTTTCACTATAGTGGCTGTGGTGGGGATGGTGGCTAGTACTATGATAATGGTGTGGCTTGGAGACATGATTACTGCAAAAGGCATAGGCAATGGTATGTCTATGCTTATATTTGCTGGTATCGTAGCTAATTTGCCGGAAGCTACCATAAGATTTGTATCTATGCTAAAACACGGAGATATAAGCCCTTTTGCTTTTGCAGGAGCTATTTTAGTAGTTATAGCGGTCATAGCTGCTATAGTTATATTCCAGGAAGCTGAGAGGAGAATACCTATCCAATATCCAAGAAGGCAAGTGGGAAGGCAAGAATTTATAGGTGGCTCTACATATCTTCCCGTAAAGTTAAATCCTGCTGGTGTTATACCTATTATATTTGCTCAATCTCTTTTGATAGTGCCATCTACTATATTAGGTTTTATAAGGAATCCAATAACTCAAGCGATACATGATGCTTTTAACCCATTATCTTTGTCTTATAATTTTGCATATGTAATATTGATAGTATTTTTTACATATTTCTATACAGCTGTACTTATAAACCCTTATGACGTGGCTGAGAACCTCAAAAAAGCTAATGGTTTTATCCCTGGTGTTAGACCTGGTCAGCAGACGATTAAATTCTTCGAAAATGTTATAAACAGGCTTGTGATTATAGGTGCTATATTCTTGTCTGTGGTAGCTATAATACCTCTTTTTCTAACGGTATGGTTAAAAGTCCCCTTTTATTTTGGAGGCACTACTGCATTGATCGTTGTGGGCGTTGCTCTTGATACACTAAATCAAATAGACGCACAAATAGTGACTAAAAAATATAAAACCTATGCGAGGAAAAAGGGATGATATTGGTGCTTTTAGGACCACCGGGCTCTGGAAAAGGTACTCAAGGTGCTTTTTTGAAGCAAAGACTCGGTTTTGAGCATGTATCTACAGGAGACATATTGAGGTCAGAGGTTTCGAAATCTACTGAGCTTGGTTTGAGAGCAAAAGAATATATGGATAAAGGACTTTTGGTACCGGATGACATCATTATAGGCATGATAAAAAACTTAGTATCTTCTAACCCAAGTAGAGATTATGTGTTTGACGGTTTTCCGAGAAACGTAGTTCAAGCGGAAGCTTTTGAGAGCATGTTAAAAACTCTAAAATTAGATGTTAATAAAGTATTTTATTTTGATGTAGATGATGATATTGTGATAAAGCGCATTTCTGGTAGGAGGGTTTGTCCTAAATGCGGTGCTACTTATAATGTATATTATCAAAAGCCAAAAAACGATAATCTTTGCGACAAAGACAATACACCCCTTATCCAAAGAGATGATGACAAGGAAGCAGTGGTTAAGAACAGGTTAAAAGTTTATAAAGAACAAACCACCCCCCTTGTGGATTTTTACGAAGCTAAAAGTAAACTTTATATAATATTAGCTACGGGAGCTCAAGATGAGATATTTGAAAAGCTTAAAAGTATGTTATGATAGAGCTTTATTCAAATTCTGAGATAGAAAAGATACAAAAGGCTTGCCAAATTCTATGGTAAAACCAAATGTTTTGACTTATGATTTAGAGATGGTTGCAAGGGATAAAGTTAAGGAATTTGGCGGTATCCCGGCTTTTCTTAATTATCAACCGCCTTTTTCTAAGAAAAAATATCCTGCGGCTTTGTGTGTATCTATAAACGAAGAGGTGGTACATGGCATACCTTCAAAAACCAAGAAGATAAAAGAAGGGGACTTGGTGAGCCTTGATTTTGGCGTTGTATACGATGGATATGCTGGAGATGCTGCTATTACTGTAGGGGTTGGTGAAATATCTCCTGAAAGCAAAAAACTTTTGGAAGCTACTAAAAAGGCTTTAGACGAAGCGGTGTTGCAGTGTAGGCCTGGTAAATACATATATGATATCGCCAAAAGCATCGAAACGATATCTAAGGATTATGGATTTGGCGTTGTTTGTGAATATGGTGGTCATGGCATAGGTAGAAAAAGTCATGAAGAACCTTTTATTGCCAACTGTACATCTGTAGTAGTGCCTCAAGTAAATGCACAGCTTAAATCAGGCATGGTGATAGCTATAGAACCTATGTTTACTACGGATAAAAAAGGGGTTGTGTACAAGGCGAACGATGGGTGGACTGTAAAATCGAAAGGTAAATACGCTTGTCATTTTGAATATACAGTGGCCATTACAGAAGATGGTCCGAAGATATTAACGGAGTTGTAATATGGCTAAAAAGGATAAAAATCCACAACCAGAAAAAGAAAAGGGTATGGTGTTTGAAGGTGTTATAGAAGAAGCTCTTCCGAACGCTATGTTTAGAGTGAAATTGGACAATGGACATACCATTATAGCTCATGTATCTGGTAAAATGCGTATCCATTTTATTAAGCTTTTACCGGGAGACAGGGTAAAAGTGGAGATGACCCCTTATGACCTTACGAAAGGTAGAATTATTTATAGAGCTTAGGAGGCTTTTATGAAGGTGAGACCGTCTGTAAAACCGATATGTCCAAAATGTAAGATTATAAGACGTAAAAAGCGCGTGATGGTTATTTGCGAAAATCCAAAACACAAGCAAAGGCAAGGTTAATCTGGAGGTAATGTATGGCTAGGATAGCAGGTGTAGATTTACCAGATCACAAAAAGTTGGAAGTTGTTTTAACATATCTATATGGTGTAGGTAGACCAAAAGCAAAGGAAATATGTGATAACACAGGTATTCCTTGTACGAAGAAACTTGGTGAATTGAGTCCAGAAGAGTTAAACCAACTAAGAAGATATATAGAGCAAAATCTAAAAGTTGAAGGCGATTTAAGAAGGGAGGTCCAACTAAACATAAAAAAATTGATAGATATTGGTACTTATAGAGGTTTAAGGCACGTAAGAGGTCTGCCGGTGAGAGGCCAACAATCAAAAACTAATGCCAGAACCAGAAAAGGAAAGAGGAAGGGCACTGTGACTAATAAGAAAAAGGTAAGTAAATAGGAGGTCGATTAAACATGGCAAAAAAGAAAAGTAGAGAAGCCAAGAAAGAAAAAAGAACAGTTACGAATGGCGTAGTTCATGTTTATAGTACTTTTAATAATACAATAGTTTCCGTTACAGACAATGTTGGCAATGTATTAGTGTGGGAGTCTGGTGGTACATCCGGGTTCAAAGGCACCAGAAAGGGTACTCCTTATGCTGCTCAAGTGGCTACTCAAAAAGCCATCAAAAAAGCTATAAACGAATATGGTTTACAAGAAGCCGAAGTGTGGGTGAAGGGCCCTGGTGCTGGTAGGGAATCTGTTATAAGATCTATTCAGGCTGCAGGTGTTAGGATAAAAGCCATAAGAGATGTGACTCCTATACCTCACAATGGTTGTAGACCTACATCTAAGAGGAGAGTGTGATATATGGGAAGAAAAATTCAAGCTTGGTCTAAGGTAGATAGAAGATTCGGAGCTGTAGTTTCTGGGAAATTGAGCGGTGGTAAGATATTAAATAAGAGGAATTTTCCCCCAGGTCAGCACGGTAGGACAAAAGGGCGTAGGGTAAAGACTACAGAATTTGGTCTTAGATTAAATGAAAAACAGAAACTCAAGATGTTATACGGTGGATTGAGAGAATCTCAATTTGCAAAATATTTTGATAAAGCTTCTAAGGCCAAAGGCAATACTGCTTCTGTAATGATAGAGCTTTTAGAAAAGAGATTGGACAATGTGGTGTATCGTTTGGGTATAGCTTCCACAAGACGTCAAGCGAGGCAGTTCGTAACTCACGGACATATAATGGTAAACGGTAAAAGAGTGGATATACCCTCTTATCAAGTAAATGTGGGGAATATCGTAGAAGTAGCTTCTAAGGATATCCCTCAGATAAGGCAAAACTTAGAAAATTTGGACCCGAGAAGCGTGCCCCATTGGTTAGAGATAGACAAAGATAATTTTAGAGGAAAAGTTGTAGACATTCCGAAAGATGTAGTATTGGAAGTGTCAATAAATATGCAGTATATCATTGAGTATTACTCAAGGGTATAATTATAAGAGGAAGCTGTATGAAGGATTTTATTTTTCCTACAAAAATTTATTGGGAAGAAAAAGATAAAAATTATGGTAAGTTTGTGGTAGAACCTTTGGAAAGAGGTTACGGTACTACTCTGGGTAATTCTTTGAGAAGGGTGCTTTTGTCCTCCATATACGGGACTGCTATTACCGTTTTGAAAATTGATGGCGTTCAACATGAGTTTTCCAATATTCAAGGTGTGCAGGAAGACATATTGCAAATAATAGCAAATCTCAAAAATATAAGGTTTGACTTAAAAGACTCTGATTTAGAGATCCTATATTTAGAAAAAACTGGTCCTTCTATCGTATCAGCCTCAGATATAAAAACTCCTCCTAATGTCGGAATTATAAACAAAGACGCTTATATAGCCAATATAACTTCTTCAAATGTCATCTTAAAAGCTGAGATACGCATAGAAAGAGGCAAAGGCTATCTTATGTCAGATGAGCTAGACCAGATAGGTGAAATAGGTTGGATACTTTTGGATGCAGACTTCTCGCCTGTTAAAAACGTTGCATTCAGTGTTGAAGCTACTAGGGTAGGAGATAAAACAGATTATGATAAGTTAACTTTTGAACTTACTACTAATGGCATTGTATCTCCGGAGATGGCTATCCAGCAAGCTGTAGAGTTTCTTACAAAGCATATGAACATGTTAACCAATATCTCTTACGAAGTACCTACTCTACCAGAACCTATGCCTCCAGATGAATTGATGGAAAAACTTACTTTTTCTATAGAAGAGTTAGACATATCCCAAAGGGCTCTAAATTCGTTAAAGAGGATAGGTGTTACTAGCATAGGAGAGCTGGTACAACTTACAGAGGAAGAGCTAAAAAGCTCTAAAAATATTGGTAGAAAGGCTTTAACAGAGATAAAGGATGCTTTGAAAAATATGGGATTTTCTCTTGGTATGAATATTGGAGAACAAAAAGAGGTGTAGGACATGAGACATAAGGTTAAGAAAAAACATTTTAGTAGAACTGCTGAACAAAGAAGAGCTCTTATGAGAGCTTTGGCAAGATCTTTGATATTATTCGAAAAAATAGAAACCTCTGAGGCAAAAGCAAAAGCTTTGAGACCTTTCGTAGAAAGACTTGTTACGCTCTCCAAAAAAGGAGATTTGGCTTCTAGAAGAAGAGCTCTTTCTTTACTACCCGATAAAGAGGCTATTAGAAAGTTATTTTCTGATTTAGCTCCTAGATTTGAAAGTAGAAATGGGGGTTATACAAGGATAGTAAAATTACCCATCAGAAAACCAGGTGATAGTACCGAGTTGGCTATCGTAGAGTTCGTGGAATGATAAGAGTTGTAGATGCCTTTATTGAGGTATATATAATCCTTATAGTGATATACTCTTTAGGCTCTTGGTTTCCACAGTTTACAGAGAACAGTTTTTTTGATTTTTTGGCGAAAATAATAGAGCCACCTTTAGAACTTATAAGAAGAATAGTACCTCCTATAGGCGGACTTGATTTATCTCCTGCTGTATTGATAATTTTGCTATATGTGTTACAGCATGTGTTGAGATGAAAATTAGTGATATGGTATAATATTAGCTATGTTGGAGCTTTTAACAGAAAAATTTAGTGAGAGCTTAGAAAAGTTAAGAGGCGCAAAAAAGTTAAATGAAAAACTTGTAAACGATACGTTAAGAGATATAAGGTCTGCGTTATTAGAAGCCGATGTAGATTATGATGTTGCCAAGAATTTTATAAAGAGGCTAAGGGATCGTATATTTTCAGAGGAGATAAAAACACACCTATCTCCCACTGATATGATTGTAATGAGCGTGTATGATGAACTTGTGAAGACTTTAGGAGGCTCTGTATCTTCTTTGGAAGAAGGTGTAGTAATGTTTGTGGGTCTTCAAGGTACGGGTAAAACTACAACTATAGGAAAATTAGCAAATTTCATGAAAAAACAAGGTAGAAGCGTAATGGCGGTTTCTACTGACGTAAGAAGACCTGCAGCTATGCTCCAGCTTAAAAAAGTATCAGAGCAGGCTGGTATAGAGTATCTCGAGTATGACCCTTCTGAAAATCCTGTGGACATAGCCAAAAAAGCGTTTGAGGTTTTTAAAAGCAAGAAATACGATTATCTATTTTTGGATACAGCTGGTAGATTGCATATAGATACTGAGCTTATGGATGAGCTAAAAGCCATAAAAGATACGATAAAACCTTCTGAAGTAATATATGTAGCAGATAGTATGCAAGGGCAAGAAGCACTATCTGTGGCGAAAACATTTAACGATACCGTAGGGCTTACAGGTGCTGTGCTCACAAAGATGGATGGAGATACCAGAGGCGGTGTGGCTTTATCCTTAAAAGAATCTATAGGTATACCTATAAAATATATAGGGGTTGGTGAAAAGTTAGAGGATTTAGACCAATTTTATCCGGACAGAATAGCCCAAAGAATATTAGGCCTTGGTGATTTGCAATCTCTTATAGAAAAAGCCGAAAAAGTTATATCTGAAGATGAAGCTGAAGCTATTACCTATAAAATGCTAAAGGGTGAGTTTGATCTAAACGATTTAAAGAAAAATATACAATTTATGTTAAATATGGGTCCTATGGAAAAGGTCTTATCCATGCTACCTGGTATTGGCTCTCAGTTGAAAAATGTAAAGATAGACCAGAAAATTTTTAAGCGTATCATAGCTATAGTAGATTCTATGACATCAGAAGAGCGTGCAAATCCTAATATTATCAACTTAAGTCGTAAACAAAGAATAGCCAAAGGCAGTGGTACTACTGTATCAGACGTAGGTAAAGTCTTAAAGCAGTATCAGGATATGAAAAAGATGGTTAAAAAACTGAAGAATCAAAAGGTTCCTTTTGGTGGATTAGGTCTTCCTTTTTGATATGTTGTACATATTTTTTATACAAAAAATTATCGCCAGAGTGGTAGGCGATTATAAGTATCCACTATATTTGGCCAGAGTAGGTCAAATAAAGGGCAGTTTGCTTTGGTAAAGATAAGATTGGCTAAATTTGGGAGAACACACCATCCTATATACAGGATAGTGGTTATGGATTCCAAGTCCCCTAGAGAGGGGCATTACTTGGATATACTTGGCACCTATGACCCAAAGTCTGGTAATGTATTGAATTTGAACATAGAAAGTATAAGCCAGTGGATTAAAAAGGGTGCTCAGCTTTCTGATAGAGTTAAATCTATATTAAAACAATCTAATTCTAATGCAAAATCTGTTTAGGAGGTAAGTTATGAGTCAAGCTAAAGAACTTGTGGAAATTTTTGCTAAAAGTTTGGTGGACGATATTTCCAAGGTGAATGTCGTAGAAGTAGAAGGTGAGCAAACAGTGGTGATAGAACTACGAGTAGGCGCTCAAGATATAGGCAAGGATATTGGAAAACAAGGACGAATAGCCAAAGCTCTAAGGACGCTTGTTTCTGCTATGGGTAGAAAGAGCGGCAAAAAATACATGTTAGAGATTATAGAGTAATTTTTTTAATACCCCTGTCTTTACGGCGGGGTTTTTAGCTTTCAATATAAGTTGCATTTTTGAAAATAAATAATATATTTATATGAAAAGCTAAACATAAGGAGAAATTAGATGTTATCAGTATTTTCAAAATTGAGCTTAGAGCTTCAGAATGCTCTAAAAGATATGGGTTATAAAGAACCAACTCCCATTCAAAAAGAGGCTATACCACTTGCTTTGGAAGGTCACGATATCTTAGGACAAGCAGCTACTGGAACGGGCAAAACCGCAGCTTTTTCTATACCTATTATAGAAAATCTTGATAGAACCAAGTCTGGAGCAAAAGCGCTTGTTCTCACACCTACAAGGGAATTAGCGGTGCAAGTGAAAGATCAGATATATATGCTTACAAAGTATAAAAGACTTTCATCTTATGTGTTTTATGGAGGAACTTCTGTAAAGCAAAATTTGGACGTACTTCAAAATAAGCGTGTAGATATTGTAATAGGAACTCCAGGGCGTATAAAAGATTTGATAGATAGAAAGGTACTTAGTTTATCAAATGTGTAGTATTTTGTATTGGATGAGTTTGATCAGATGCTTGATATGGGATTTATAGAAGACATAGAATACATAATGAACTTTTTACCCCAAGAGCGTCATACTTACATGTTTTCTGCTACGATACCCACTCGTATCGAGTTTTTAGCAAAAAGATATCTAAAACCAAACTTCAGACTGGTGAAAGTCCATTCTATGGAGCTAAAACCGAACATAGAGGAAAAGATGATAAAACTTTCATCTCCTGGTGAGAAGATCCACGAGCTTATGCATATCATAGATACTCACCCTATGGATAAAATACTCGTATTTGTAAAAACCAAAAAAGATGCGAAAGATTTGTTTTTCTTCATGAGCAAAAAAGGCGTAAAAGTACAAGCTCTTCATGGGGATTTGACACAACGTCAAAGGGAAAAAGCTCTAAGCGTTTTCAAATCCGGTGCTATAAATATCCTCATTGCTACAGATGTAGCAGCTAGAGGTCTTGATATAAAAGATGTGGGCGTAGTAATAAACTACAATATCCCAGAAGATCCAGAGCTATACATCCATAGGATAGGGAGGACTGGAAGAATTGGCAAAAGCGGAAAGGCCTTCTCTTTGATATGTCCTGAGGATTCGAAAGCTCTTTGGAGAATAAAGAAGCTTCGCTCCAAAATTTCGGTATAATTTTATTTTGTTTTTATGTTTATATTGTAAAATATGGGTATGAGTTTATTACTTTATGTGTTTGTGTTTGCAATTTTTGTAAGCGTTGTGCTTTTTGTTGGTTTTGTCTTGGTAAAAGCTGAAAAATAACATTAAAATGCCTTTATATCCAAGACACCCCAAGCTCCAGATATGTCATTTAGTTTGTATCCTTGTCTGATAGCGTTTGTTATATAGTCTTTGGCTTTTAATATAGAAGTTTTTATATCATCTCCAAGAGCTAAGTAAGAGGCTATTGCAGAGGCAAACACACAACCTGTGCCGTGAGTATTGTTTGTGCGGATAAAATCTTTTTTTACCTCAAAACTCTCGTGAGTATTTTTAAAAAAGTCCACTCCTGGTGCATCTTCTCTATGTCCTCCTTTTATGAGTACATTTTTAGCTCCCATATCAAGGAGTATATTTGCAGCAGTATTTATATCTTCTTTGGTTTTTATATCAATTCCTGTTAAAAACGAAGCTTCTTTTATATTCGGTGTAATAATGCTTGATTTTGATATGATAAGCTCTTTGTAGAGCTCTATGCTTTTAAAAAGAGGTGTGTCATTTTTAGAAAAAAGAGGTGTATCAAGTACCATATAATCAGGGTTTAAGTGCTCTATGGCTTCTGATATCAGTTTTATAGCATCCTCATCTCCTATTACACCTATTTTTATAACATTAGGTTTTATATCCAGTATGCCTATATGTTTTTTAATAATATCTTTTTCTAAAAATATCACATCTTTTACACTTTGGGTGTTTTGAACTACAAATGATGTGACAATACATACCGGATGGGCTCCTATGCATGTGATAGTCCTAGCATCCACCAAAACTCCAGCCCCGGCAGTTTGATCGTATCCAGCAAACACAAGTACTATATTTTTCATAGCTCTATCTCATAACCTATATATACTTCTCTTACTTTTTGATTTGACAGAAGTTCTTTGGGAGTACCCTTTGCCAATACGCTTCCATGAGATATGATGTATCCTTTATCTATTATTTTTAAAAGCTCAAAGACATTATGATCTGTAATAAGAATACCTATGTTTTTGGCCTTTAAATCAAAAAAGATATTCTTAATATCAGATATAGCCACCGGGTCTACTCCGGCAAATGGTTCATCAAGCATTATGTAAGAGGGCTTTATGAGTAAAGATCTTGCCACTTCTAACTTTCTCTTCATCCCGCCTGAGAGTTCGCCGGCTTTTTTATCTTTGTGTTCTAAAAGCCCAAAACTTTGGAGTAATTCTTCACACATTTGTTTTGAGGTCTCTTTTTCTTTGTATATAAAATCTGCAAAAATCATCATGTTTTCCCATACGGATATCTCCTCAAACAAAGAATGCTCTTGGGGTAAAAATGACAATCCAAATTTTGCTCTTTTGTATGGTGGAAGATAGTTTATCTCTTGAGAGTCTATTTTTATAGTTCCTTCATCTATTTTTATAAATCCAGTGATGGCATTAAATATCGTAGTTTTACCAGCGCCGTTCGGTCCCATGAGCCCCACTATCTGCCCTGGTTTTATCTTCATATTAATGCCTTTTATGATTGTGTTGTTTTTAATGCTTTTAGAAATATTTATAACTTCTATCATATTAATTGGCCCAGTGTTTTTATCTCCTCTACGTTGTTTAGTTTTGCAAAGTCTTTGGCATTCTCCAAAGAAGAAAATGCGTATACATCATTATTTACTTTTATATAATGAGCTTTTTTGCCATCTATCCACTGCTTTGTTTGATGATCTTTCATGAATATTGATTTTACGTTTTTGTCTTTTATACCAAGCTTTCGATAAGATATATAAAAATCCATATCTTTAATAAATTTTAACATATCTGTAACTGAATCAAAGTATATATATTTTCCATCTATATATATCTGTGTGGCGCTGTTCTGGCTTTTTGAAACAAAAGCTCCGCATACGGGACACCTATCGGAAGTTCTTATATGAGAAGGTTCTTTATAAGCAGTTTTTATGTTGTAGTATGTAAAAATTCCAAAGAATGTCATTAGTATCACGGGTCCTATTATGACCCAAGTAACTTCAAACCATCTGATGTTTAATCTTGTCAAGGTTAGCCTATAAAATCCATAGCACATAAGACCCACTTGAATAAGTATTAAAAACCAAAGGGGATTTACTTTCCTCATATCATATTAAATATAAAAAATTTTTGAAATTTTCAAGTTTTAAACATAAGTTTATTTGATATGCTATAATATTAACATGTTAGGAATTTATAATTACCCTAAGATCATCAACAAGGCGGAGGATAAGCCTTTAGAGCTTTGCATGCCCAAAAACTATTCTTTTGCCAGGGATTTTACGATAGTTCCTGTGGGTATGTCTGAACTTGTGTATTTGGCAGCGCTTTACCCAATAGTGTTTGCTCACCACGAAGGAGTTTTTGCAGCTTTTGCAGTGCTTGGAGGAGATGAAAATCACTATCTTACAAAAGGTGGTGGATGGAAAATAGACCATAAGCCCCGGGTTATGGATTTTTATCCTTTTGGTGCTATAAGGGATAAAACTACAAACAATGTAGTAGTGTTTTACGATAAAATGCCCGAAGAAGCCACCGAATGTGAAGACATAGAATTCATAAATGTGTTGGGTGAAGAGACCCAGCATTTTCAAAATATAGTCCAGAGGGTTTTAAGCTTTTATCAAGATTTTGAAGTAGCGGCAAATCTTATAAAAGAGATGTATGAGTTAAAGATATTAAGGCAGACGGATTTAGAGCTTAAAATAGATGAAGATGAAAAATTTCTCATAGAAGGAGCAGTGATGCCAGACCCTGGAGTACTTGTAGGTGTTGCCCCAGAAAAATTATACGATCTTACCAGAAGAGGGGTAACTCCCGTAATATACAATGTGGCATCTTCTTTGATGAATATAGAGTTTATTAGATATCTTAAAAGGATGGGCAGCTAATTATGGAGATAATAAGAGTAAAAAGAACATTCAAACAACCTTATGCTGGTGGTGCAGATTTTCATACATTCATGGAAAAGAGTAGATATGTCATAGCAAGAGACCTTATGGCTCAACTTCCGAGAGACAACTACGAACAGACCAAGATATCCGAGCTTCCGAAAGAATATTATGGCGAAGATTTAAACGGCAAGACACTTCTTATTTTAAACTTGTTTGCTCTTGGGGACTCTTTGATGTTCACACCTATTTTAAAACATTTGAAGTTAAAGTATCCTAAAAGCTACATAATAATGGAAACAAGACCTGGTTACAACCTTTTAGAAGGAAACCCATATGTGGATGAATTTGTATACACACCTGTTTCTTATACGAGATTTAAAGAAGCGGATTATTATGCAGATTGCTATGAGTATGTGGGTTCTTATTTCTACAACTACATGAACTTGGTGGATTTTTGGGCTTCAAAGTTAAGACAGTTTGATATAAAAGACAAAGACCCTGTAGTGATACCTCAGCAAGAGGCTATAGAATACATGAAACCTATAATCCAAAAGGTGAGGGACGAAAACCCAGGGAAAAAGATTATAATAGCTCATATGGTAGCTTCTTCTATACACAGAAGTCTACCTCCCTATTTAATATCAAAAGTTATAGATAAAATGAAAGATGAATATATATTTATTACAGCGCACCCTAAATGGGAAGCCCCAGCTGTGGATATATCCAAAGAGCTTTACGCTATGGATGTGGAAAACTTATCCCCTTATATGGAAAAGCCCCAATATTTAGTAGCTGCTATTCAAGAAGTAGATGGTGTTATATCTGCGGATACTGTGGTGCCTCATATCGCTGCTGCTCTTAAAAAACCATGTGTTGTTATATCTGGGGGTGTTGCCCCTGAAGCTCAGCATTTTCCCAAAATGAGTTACTCATCAGCTCAGCCCGTTTATGCAAAGTATCTTGGTAATACTTGTTCGGCTCCTTGTATAATGCACGCAGTGGCCGGTCCTTGTCAAGAAGCCCAAGTAAAGCAAAAATTTTATAGCCCTTGTTTTGATAATATAGATATAGATGAGGTGGTGGCTAAGTTTAAAACCTTGGTTTATTATGTCGAAAATCCAGACAAAGATATACCCACCGAATGTCCTATTTGCAAAGAAAAGGATATTCCTTTTGAAGAAGTAGAAAAGTCTTATGGCTATAGGTTTTGGGAGTGTAGTGTCTGCGGGTCTATATTCTCTCTTCCCAGAAAACCAACTAAAAATGTAGAAGATCTGCTCAAAAAAGATCAAATAAAGCAATTTTTTGATACAAATGACATAGAAGAATTGGATAAAATAGATAATTTAGAAAAACTTGGCATCACCAACATATACGGGATATACACATATCCTACCCTTAGGACTTTAGTGGAGATAGATCCCAAGCTAAAAGGTAAGAAATTTTTAGACATAGGTTTTAATAGCGGAAGACTTTTGGCTTTGGCTCACGAGATGCTAGGGCTTGAAGCTTACGGGGTAGAGCGTATAAAAGATCAAACGCGAAAGATCCAAAAGTTCCTTGATATAAAAGTAGATACAGAACAAAACCTAAACGATAATTATATTAAAAGCCTAAAACAAAAATGGGGTAGTTTTGATATTGTGCTTTTAGAAAATATTATATCAAACTTAGAACATCCCTACGAATTTTTTGAAGCTACTCTGAAGCTTTTAGAAGATGATGGTATTGTAATATTTACATTTCCAAATAAAGATAGACCTTACATAAAAGTAAGAAAAGGACTTGATTGGTCATTAGAAGATGCCGAATATGGTTATAGTATAAATAAAATAAGTGTGAGAGGTCTTGAGATGGTCCTTAGAAGGGTAGGTTTTAACTATACCTATGCCAACGCCACCCCTATGTTCCCAGGTGATATAGTCCAAATGATGGGTCCTCCTCCAGTTTTAACTTTAAACACTGGAAACAACCAGCAAATGAATGTAAATCCAGCAGGTATGGAAAACTATGTATATGGATATATAAAGCCCATACTAAACTCTTTTGCTCTTCATGGGCAGTTTGGTATTGTGATAGGTTCAAAAAGACCTATAGACAACTATTGGTTTAAAAGACTCGACGTGCTTTGGGAGCTCATTCAAACCAATGTTTTAAGAAGAGAGTATATTATAAATACATATTTGGAAAAATGAAAATACTTCTTAGTATCAAGAGACGAGATAAAACAGATACTTTTGAGGTGCCTTTTAAAGATGGTATGACGCTTTTGGACGCTTTTCATTTTGTAAAAGAGCGGATAGACCCCTCTTTATCTTATAGACATTTTTGTAGGGCTGGAATATGCGGTACCTGTGCCGTGAATATAAACGGATTTCCAAAGCTCGCTTGCAAAGAACAACTTCTTCCCTATGCTTTGGAAGAAAAGCCCATATTCGTAGAACCTCTTTCTAATGCAAAAGTTATAAAAGATTTGGTGATAGAAACAAAAGAACTCACAGATAGGATAAAGTCTTACAAAGTGTGGGTAAACCCAAAACCTCAAAATATAAAAATAGATCCACATCTTAGTCATAAAATAGAAAATGCTTCGGATTGTATTCTTTGTTATGCGTGTCAGAGCTTTTGCCCAGAGGTGATGGATAAAGACTATGCTGGGCCCCTTTTCTTTGCAAAACTATATAAGCTTTTTGTAGATCCAAGAGACGAAGAACATGGTATTAGGCTTTTAGAGGCGAAAAATACGGAAATATTTCATTGCTTGTCTTGCAATAAATGCAACAATGTGTGCCCAAAGGAAGTTAGACCCGCATCTTTGATAAGGGAGCTGCTCAGCGTTTGAAAAGTGTTATATACCCGGGGACTTTTGATCCACCTCACTTAGGACATGTGGATATTGTAAAGAGAGCCTCTTGTATATTTGATCATCTCATAATAGCCATAGCCAAAAATCCTCATAAAAAGCCCATGTTTGAGGCTTCCAAGAGAAAATATTTTTTTGATAAGATATTAAAAGCTGAGAAACTAAAGAATGTAGAGGTGGATATTTTTGATATTACTCTGGTAGAATATGCTAAATCGAAAGATATAAATGTGGTAATAAGAGGTGTAAGGCTTTTTACAGATTTTGAGTATGAACTTCAGATATCTATGAGTAATCATAAAATAGGAAGACTTGAAACTCTTTTTATGATGCCAAGCCAAGATTTTATACATATAAGTTCTACTATTGTAAGAGACCTCATCAGATACAAAGCTTCTTTAAAGGGATTTGTGCACGAAATTATAGAGAGTGAACTTTTTTAATCATTATGATGTTATATCATTGATTTTTTATTTTTATAAAATATAATTATTAACATGAAGAAGTGGGGGATGTTTTGGGCTTTGATTTTTATAGCGTTGGAACTCTCTTATTCTAAGCCATTAAAACTCGATATAAAGGTATGCTGTGATGGTATTAATTTTAAAGTACATAAATCGAAAAACTTTGATATAGTCTCTCCATTGCCTTATTATTCAAAAAACGATACGGGCTTCTCTATATTTTTTAACAGATTTCCTTCTGTTAGCGCCATAGTAGACAATGTAAAATCTCTTAATCTAGGCAAAACCTATCAAGAACCTGCTACAGATATTTACACAGAAGATATAAAAAGACATGCTAACCTTTATGAAAAAGATGTACTTACAAAAAATACTTATATAAGACCTACCAATAAAGGCAACGAACTTGTAGAACTTTATCAAAATGATGTTCAATTGGACTTTGGCATAGCTTTTAATAAAAAATTTAAATAAAGTCTTTGTCCAAATTCTATCAGAAAATTCTCTAAGGCTTGCTAAAAAAATAATAAATGAAATTGTAGTATCATAATTTTTTGCACAATGCCTATAAAATATAAAGGTTTAAAGGTGCTCATTATCTATTTATATGTTTTTGTTATTATTGACTATAGTTAGTATATATTTACTATATTACATATCATGCTTATTTCACTTTATGCTCAATTAGTTTTTATTATTTCATTGTTGTATACTGATATAATAAGTATGAGTATAGTCATTGTATTTATAATATTTTTAGGTTAATTTATCATATATTGTGTTGGTTATTTTTAACCAGCATCAAAGGAGGTCTTTATGCAAGCTTCAAGACGTGATTTTTTGGAATATGCGATGGGTGCTTTTGGTGCTATGGCTGCTGTAGGAGTAGCTTATCCTATTTTAAAAAGCCTTGGTCCTAATGTTGCTACTAGTTTACAATCAAAAGTCTCTTACGATATATCTCAGTTTAAACCTTTAGAGTTAAGGGTAACTTCATGGAAGGGGATGCCTACATTTGTTATGAAATTACCCTCTTCTTTTAACTGGAGTGGTACTCAAAGGGATAATAAGTATAAAAATCATAATAGAGATATCATAGGTGATCATAATATTTATGCTCTAATAGGCATATGTACACACTTGGGTTGCATTCCGCTTTGGAAACCAGATGGAGATCCCACTGTTAATCTTCCTAATACTCCTATATTTCATTGTCCTTGCCATGGTAGTTTATATACACCTTGGGGGGATGATATATCTGGGCCAGCTCCATTGCCTCTTGGTGTTCCACCTCAAAATCTAAATGGTAATATTTTGGAGATCGGGACCCCTGGTTTTGTAAAGAAATTTTGGAATCCGTATACTTAAAAAGGAGGTATAAATCATGGACTTGTTAGACTTGTCCAGGTTCCAGTTTGCCTTTACGGCGATCATTCATTTTATTTTCGTGCCTCTAACGTTGGGGCTGTCGGTACTCATTGCTATCATTAAGAGCATAGCCTACAAAACAAAAGACCCAAAATATGATAGGCTGTCCATGTTCTTGATGAAGCTGTTCGCTGTCAATTTTGCAGCAGGTGTGGCTACTGGTCTTACGATGGAGTTTGAGTTTGGTACAAACTGGTTTACCTACTCAAAGTT
>CAZDZN010000011.1:17080-26954 GCA_964509905.1 uncultured Aquificaceae bacterium | reverse complement strand
TCCAGCCCCAGGGGATATAAGAAACTGTATAGTAGCACTATCCGAGCACGAAGAGGTTATGAAAAAATTATTTCAGCACAGACTAAGAGGAGAGGGACTCGAAAATCATGCATTTGGTAATTTGTTTCTCACAGCCCTTACTGAGATAACTGGTAGTTTTATAGAAGCTATAAAGCTTACTTCTAAAATCCTTGATACCAAAGGAAGTATTATACCATCCACTACAGACAACATTGACCTTGTAGCCAAATTTAGCGATGGTAATGTAATAAAAAATGAAGAAGATATAACTACTTACGGAAAATCAAAAAAATCTCACATTGTGGATATATGGATAGACCCTCAAAAACCTTTTGTTCCAATAGAAGCAATAGCTGCAATAGAAAGTGCAGACTTTATAATTTTTGGACCAGGAAGTCTTTACACAAGTATAGTACCAAATTTACTTATAGAGGATATAAGAGAAAGCGTTAGAAACTCTCCAGCTAAAAAGATATTTATCACTAACGTTATGACCCAGCCTGGGGAAACTGATGATTACACAGCGTATGATCATCTAAATATGTTCAGAAGATTCGGCC
This sequence comes from uncultured Aquificaceae bacterium, assembly GCA_964509905.1. GTDB lineage: Bacteria > Aquificota > Aquificia > Aquificales > Aquificaceae > Hydrogenobaculum. Next base: position 26,373 of record CAZDZN010000011.1, on the reverse strand, counting down.
AGATAGATCAGATAGATATAGCTATAGTAAATACAAAGATGCCCCCTAACGATGTTTTAAGAAAATACATTGCTACGGGACAAGAACCTGTAGTTCCAGATGTTGCAAAAATATCAAAAGAAAACATAGATGTTTATGCGGAAGACCTTATAAGTGAAAACATATCTTTTGTAAGACATGATCCCATAAAGCTTACAAACATTTTAGAGCATGTGATGAATAAATATGTATTATATTGAATTTGATACAGATTTGATATCAAACGAACAAACGGATATAGTGGTGATAGGTAGTGGTATAGCAGGACTTTTTTGTTCTATTACTCTTAAAAACCTAAAGCTAAATCCAGTACTTATTACCAGAGGTATAGGAAACACATATTACTCTCAGGGTGGCATAGCGGCAGTAGTATCAAAAGAAGATTCCACTGCTTGGCATGTATTAGATACACTGAGGGCTGGTAGAAATCTGGGAGATGTAAAAAATATAGAAATATTAACTCAAGAAGGACCAAACAGAATCGTAGATTTGGAGCTTTATGGAGTGGATTTTGACAAAAAACAAGATAGGTCTTTTGAGACTACCTTAGAAGGAGGGCATTCTTATAAGAGGGTATTAAAAGTGAAAGATTACACAGGAAAAGCCATATATGAAGCTCTTCTTAAAAAAGCAAACGAGATAGGTATAAACATAGTGGAAGGAGAGCTTTTAGAGATAATAACACAAGAAAATGCTTTGGTGGGCATTGTTATAGAAAGAAACAATGAACTTATATTCATAAACACTAATTTTCTGGTATTAGCCACCGGCGGTGCGGCTTCTATGTATTCTCATACATCAAATCCTTTGAAGACGAGGGCGGATGTTATAGGGGCTTCTCTAAGAAGAGGATTTTTGATAGAAAATCCTGAGTTTATTCAGTTTCACCCTACTGTGTTTAAAAATACTAATCTCCTTATATCAGAAGCTGTGAGGGGCGAAGGAGCTATCCTCTTAAATCAGAAATCTGAAAGGTTTGTAAATGAGTTAGAACCAAGGGATGTAGTAGCAAGAGCTATTTACAAAGAGATATTAAAAGGCAACGAAGTATTTTTGGATATGAGAAACCTCAATGTGGATATAAAATCAAGATTTCCAACGATACACAATTTCTTGATAGAACATGGCATTAATCCATACAAAGATTTGGTGTCTATTACTCCAGCAGCGCACTATTATATAGGGGGGATAAGAACGGATGAAAATGGGGAGACTACAGTTGACGGAGTTTATGCTATAGGTGAGGTAGCAAGCACCAGAGTGCATGGAGCAAATAGGCTTGCTTCGAACTCTTTATTAGAGGGTGTGGTGTTTGGTTATAGAGCTGCTTATTCTATCGCTCTTTCTAAAAGAAATTTTAGGCTTTTAAAAGCCAAAAACTATAGAGAATATAAAAAAGATATAGATTGCCAAGTATATTTTGAAGAGATAAAGAATCTCATGTGGCAATATGCAGGACTTGAAAGAACCGAAGAAGGATTGTCTTATGCCATAAAAAGGATAAAAGAGATTTTAAAGGCATGTTTAGAAGCAAACCCTACTAAAAGAAATAAAGTCATTTTTGATGTGGCATTATCAGCTTATGCTACACTTCAAGGGGCTATAAAAAGACGGGAAAGTAGAGGGACTCATTTTAGACTTGATTTTCCTTACGAGAAAGACGAGTACAGATACAACACAAAAGTTTGTTTGGATAACTCTTTGGATTTCGTGTTTTGATTAAAGTATCTTGATTTTTTATAAGAAAATCTTATGGCTGTATTTCATTTGTAAGATTATAATGTTATTGTTATATTAGGCAGGAGGTTTTTATGAATAAAGTACTTTTGGACACGCTTACCACTCAAAAAGAAAGCCCAGAATATTTAGAGATAAGTATGGCTGCTGCTATGACTTTAGGATTGGTACCTGGTAATTTTTATAGAAATGCTAAACTTAGTTGTATAAACACTCTTCTTACATATCCATCAGGATGTCATGCAAACTGTGCTTATTGCGGTCTTCAAAAAGCCAGAGAGGAAGAGTTTTCAAAAAGAAACTTTATAAGAGTAGAATGGCCTACGGTAAAATTAGATGATATGCTCGATAGAGCCAAACAAGTAGGTCATGTGGAAAGACTTTGTATAGCCCAAATCACACATCCAAGATCCATAAGAGATACTAAAACTGTTTTGGATAAGGTTTTGTATGAGCTTGGAGATAAGATATTTGTATCGCTACTTATAAATGCCACTGGCACCAGATATCAAGATGTAGAAGACTACAAAAGGCTTGGAGCGGATACCGTGACAGTAGCTCTTGATTGTGCTACGCCTGGGTTGTTTGAAAAAATAAGGGGTAAAACCTTAAACAGCCCACATAAGTTTGATTATTTTTGGAAAGTACTGGAGTGGTCAGCAGAATTGATGGGTGATGGTTTTGCTGGATGTCATTTGGTTGTGGGTCTTGGCGAGACAGAGAAAGATATGATAGAACGTATTCAAAAAGTAAGAGATTTAGGAGCAAAGACTCACCTTTTTTCTTTCTGGCCGGAAGAAGGCTCTTTGATGGAAAATGAAAAACCATGTCCAGCTCCTCAATACAGAAGAGTCCAAATGGCAAGGTATATAATAGACAACGATTATGGACGATACGAGGATATGAAATTCAACGAAAAAGGTCAAGTGATAGATTTTGGTATTAAAAAGGATCTCTTTGAAGAGCTATTTAACAGTGGTAAACCTTTTATGACCGCAGGATGCAGAGGCAAAACCACTGAAGTGGCTTGTAATAGACCTTTCGGTGATAGCTCACCTACAAACTTAAGAAGTTATCCTTTCCAGCCTAATAGATCTGATCTAAGCAGCATAAGAGAGCAAATCTTTGATTATAAAATGGATAAAGCTTACCCAGATATACTTCACCCAAGTACTGGAAGATATTTTTGATGATCAAAAGGGGCGAAAGCCCCTTTTATATTTTAATTGACATATTTTAGGTTTTGTTATAAATTTAAGATTATGAAAAGAGTTTTTTGGCTTTTAGTATTATTAATAAATTTATCGTTTGCAGTAAGGATACGAGATATCGCAACCTTTGAGGGGAACACAAGTAATGTATTGATAGGATACGGTATAGTGGGTGGTTTAAATGGTACCGGAGATAGTAAAGCTACTATATTTACAGTAGACTCGTTGGTAAATGTATTATCCAGAATGGGTATAAACTTTACTCAAGCTCAGATAAATCAAATGACTACAAAAAATGTTGCAGCAGTGATGGTCACAGCAAAAGTTCCGCCCTATGCAAAAGCTGGTACACCCTTAAATGTTACCATTTCTTCAATAGGTGATGCCAAAAGTCTTCAAGGAGGTGTGCTTTTGATGACTCCTTTAAAAGGGGCGGATGGCAGGGTTTATGCTTTAGCTCAAGGCCAGATAGTTACAGCTGGAGGTGGTGCAAATGTATTGAACCAAAATCTAAACGCTGGTTATATTCCAAACGGAGCTACATTAGAAAGGAGTCTTCCTTTTACGATGCCAAAAAATTATATAGATTTGTATTTAAACTATCCAAGCTTTGAAACGGCAAACGCTATTCAAAATGCTATAAATGCTAAATTTGGATACGGCACAGCTGTGGCTATAGATAGTGATACAGTAAGAGTGAAATTACCTCCTTATAATGCTGTAGATTTTCTTTCTATGGTAGGGGATCTGAAAATCCATGTCCATAATCCAGCGAAGATAATAATAGATAGCAGAACAGGTACTATAGTAATGGGAGGAGATATAAGGATATCACCCGTAGCTGTGGCCTCTGGCAATATATCTGTGGAAGTAAGACAAGCTCCGGCCAATACCAACAATCAAAACAATCCCGCTACTAAGAAAAATGGCAAGAAGTACAATGTATTTTTTGTAAAAGCCCCAACACTAAAAGAGCTTGTAAGCTCGCTAAATAGCATAGGGGCCACACCTTCTGATATTATAAATATCATAGAAGCTATGCAAGCCCAAGGGGCTATTCATGCAAAAGTGGAGGTAGAATAATGGAATTTAATCCAAATCTTGTAAACCCAAATTATCTTAGTCCTTCTGATAACTTCTCTCAGGAGTTTTCAAACCTAAACAACAAGCAAAAGATAAAAAAGGCATCAGAGCAATTCGAAGCTTTTTTCTTAGAAGAGGTTTTAAAGGATGCTTATAAATCTTTTGCAAGTTCTAGCGATTTTCAAGCAAATACTTATCAAGACATGTTTTTTCAAAAAATTTCTGAGGTTTTGGCTGAAGCTGGTGGAGTAGGTTTTGGAAAGTTTATAGAGAATGCTGTAGAACGAGAGATAGAAGACCAACATCAAACAGACTTACTAAATAAAAACAACACAAATAAAACAGATGGCAAAGCTTAAAGATTATTACGCCATACTCGGCGTAGAAAAAAATGCTACAGAAGCGCAGATAAAATTGACATATAGGCAATTGGCCAAAGAATACCATCCGGATGTGAATAAAGATTATGAGGATTTTTTTAAAGAGATAAACGAAGCTTATAGTGTATTAAGTGATAAAGATAGAAGAAAAGAATATGACAACCTTCTTATAAACCCGGATGAATCAAAGATTAAAAACTTCACGGAATACATACAAGAATTTATAAACTCTATATTCAGCGGTGAAAAAGAGCAGAAGCCAAAAAAAGGCGACGACATAAGACTAAAACTTTTCCTAAACTTAAAAGAGGCGTATTTTAGTACTTCCAAGGAGGTAGAATACGAAAAGTGGATTCCTTGTCCTGACTGCAATGCAAAGGGCTATATCGGAGAGCCAGATAAAGTAAAATGTGAGGCTTGTGAAGGGACAGGTAAAAGGATAAGTGGAATATTTTCTTTCCCAAGGCCTTGTTCTGTGTGTAGAGGAAAAGGATACATAATAAAAAATGTATGTAGCACTTGTCTTGGAAGAAAAAGGATTGCTAAAAAATCAAAAATAATAGTGGAAATCCCGTCAAAAACCGATGAAGGAGATACTCTAAAGGTGATAGGTAAAGGTCATGCCGGAATGGGCAACAGAGAGCCTGGCGATCTATACTTCAGGGTTTTTATCACAGATTATGATATATATAAAAAAGTAGGAAATGACATACATGCAGATTTATCTATAACTTATCCCACAGCGGTATTAGGTGGAAATGTCAAGGTTAAATGGCTTGATGATTCTTACATGGATGTATTTATCCAACCAGGAGCTGAATGCGGTTCTCAGAAAGTCATTCCTGGTTTAGGTTTTAACGGAGGCAATCTTATTTTTCATCTTAAAATTCAAATACCAAAAAATCTATCCAAAAAAGAGCGAAAACTAATAGAAGAGCTCCAAAAACTTGGCTATGGCGAAGAATCTTCTATACTAAACTTAGTAAAAAGCATATTGCCTAAGTAAAATAATATTTAAACCCATAAGTTTTTTTCTTTTGATTTCTGACATTCGTATAAAAAAGCGTATTTTAAAAACACATAGACCATTCCAGAAAAAGCTATAATAAGCCCTTTTGTACCCTCTTTATATCCCGCTTTTAAGAAAAAAAACTTAAAGAAAATCCAAAAAGGGTTTAGGATAAGATTGTAAACATGAAACTTTTTACCCTCTTTGCACATGATCTCAGCACTTTTTTGGGCGTAGCTTATAGTCCGTTCAAACTGGTCTTTTAGGCTTTTAAAAGAATAATGGTTTAGATACCCCCTTAGTTCGTATTTTGAAGCATCTGAGCATAGGACTTTTTCGTGGAGCTCTCCTTCATATCTACAAATACGCCTATCAAACACACGGATGAGCTTTTCGTTGTTCCATATGTGATGTAGAAATTCCCCCATGTAAAAAGTCCGTCTCCTTACAATCCCTATCTTATATCCATTTTTTAAAAAATCTTTCAAAGACTCTCGAAGCTCTTTTGACAATTCTTCATCAGCGTCCAGTATGAGTATTATGTCGTTTTTAGCTTTTGATATACCAAAGTTTACCTGCGCTGGGTATCCAGACCACTCATTGTATATAACCCTTACTCCAAGAGATAATGCTATCTCCACCGTCTTATCCGTAGACCCAGAGTCTATTACAAGGATTTCATCCGCTACATCTTTTACGCTTTCAACGGCACGTTTTATATTCTTTTCTTCGTTTTTAGTAAGAATAATAACCGAGAGTTTAGGAATTTGTAAACTCATAAGACCATTTTCCAATAGGCCCTGCTCCCATAAACACTATTATTTTGTCTTTCATTTCTTTTAAAAGCTCAAAAACTTTTTCTTTGGAGTCTGCGTATATGCAATTTTCCTTTGATATCTTATCTGCCATGTCTTTTGATGATATGTTAAAGGTATTTTCTTCTGAGGCTCCGTATATGTCTGTGATAATCACATGATCCATACTTTTAAATAATTCTATAAACTCATTTAAAAGATGATAAGTTCTTGAGTATCTATGAGGTTGGAACACTACCACTATATCTTTATTTTTATGTTTTAGTTTCAACGCCTCATAAACATTTTTTATCTCTGTGGGATGATGTCCATAATCGTCGTAAATAAGGCAATTATTTACTTTACCCACTAATTCCATCCTTCTGCGAGCATTTTTAAAGGTTATTAGCGATTCTCTTATAACGCTTTGATCTATCTCCATAAGAGTGCATACCGCTATGGCTGCCAGTGAGTTGTATATGTTGTGAAGCCCTGGGATATTTAATTTTATAGAGTTTAATTTTATGCCCTTATAAAAAACATCAAAACTGGTAGTATCGTTAAAAGATATATTTTTGGCTTGGAAATCTCCAGACTCTATGCCGTAGGTTATGATTTTTTTATTTAGCTTTGATATTATGGATTTTACTCCACAATCGTCTATATTTATCACAGATGCCCCGTAAAAGGGCACATTGTTTATAAAAGATACAAAAGCCTCTTTTATTTCATCGTAATCCTTGTAATACCCTATGTGCTCTTTGTCTATATTTGTCACCACATTTATAACAGAGTTTAGCTTTAGAAAAGACCCGTCAGATTCGTCTGCTTCTGATATAAGTATTTCGCTTTTACCTAAAACCGCATTAGAACCAAAAGTTTGAAGAATGCCTCCTATTAAAACAGTAGGGTCAAGTCCAGCGTTGTGTGTAATATGAGATATCATAGACGTGGTGGTAGTTTTGCCGTGAGATCCTGATATAGCTATCCCTTCTTTCATTCTGAAAAGGTCTGCCAGCATATCTCCTCTTGATATGACCATGCTCCCAAGCTCTTTGGCTTTTAAAAGCTCTTCGTTGGTTTTCGAAATAGCAGAAGAGTACACCACTACCTCTTTCCCTATGACATTTTTTGGATCGTGTCCTATGTATATTGTAGCTCCTTTTTTTCTTAACTCTGCTATCACATCGTTTTCTTTTACATCAGATCCAGATATTTTATAACCCATATCCAGCAGTATCTTTGCTATACCGCTCATTCCGATACCACCTATTCCTATAAAGTGAAATTTTTTAAATTTTTCTCTAAACATAAATTTCCTATTTTCTAAAAGCTATAAAACTTATAACTTAAAAATCGATTCGCTTTCAAACTTTTACCAGATATCTTTTTATGTAGCATTATGAATTCTCCAAATTCCCTCTTAGTTCTTCTATAGATTTGAAGGTAAATATCTTAAAAGTAAGGTCTTTTAGCTTATCATAATCGTTTATGTGGTTTATCTTGTTTTCTATATCTGTTATGTCATCTTGGTGGAAGTAGTTTTTTACCATATCTATTATAACATCTCTTGCACCTTCTATCTTACCTTCCATCTTGCCTTCTCTTTTGGCATATTCCATGGCATCTTCAATTAGGTTTTTCATGTCTATATCTCCTTGGGATAATTCTAATAATTTAGCATCCCACTGTTCAAAGTCAACTCTGTTGGTTTTATAGATTTCTATAAGAAAAAGCTTCAATGTACCTGGCATGGTCTTGGGAATTTCTTTCCTTTTTATTTTGGATTCGTTAAATTTGGAGGATACGTAGGATACAAGCTGGGCTGATATATATTTGTCTGAGTATGATTTGTGCTCAAAGATAAAGTATGGCTCTATCTTTTCTTTAGCATTTTTTAGATTTGTCTCGCAAGCCATGTAGTAGTGAGTTTTTAATTGCTCTTGGGTGTTGTAGTTTTCTGTATCTATAAATGCTATATTATCAAAGTCTATTCTTTTACCAAGTTCTGGATATTTGGCCTCTATCAGGGCTTGGAGATTCTCTTTTTTCTTCATCAGCGTTTTGAAGACAAAATCTGAGGATGGTAGATTTTTGTAGTTTTCTAAATTACTCATACAAATATTATAGTATTAACTTAGCTTTTGTGAGCTGGAGAATCTGCCATAGAAAACACTTGGGATTTGTATATGGTGGTATAACCAGATATTATATAAGATATAGCCACTGCAAGCATAGCTGCCGGTAAAAGCTGAAGACTTCCAGTCATCTCCACCACCATAAGTGTAGTGGCTACTGGGACTTTCCCAGTGGCTCCAAAAAACGATACCATGCCCACTATTGAGAAAGCCGATATTACACCAAGTGGTACCAGATGAGGGAATATGTCGTGGAACAATAACCCAAAAAACCCACCTATAAAAGCCCCTATCACGATTCCCGGTGCGAACACACCTCCAGATCCACCAGAACCCACCGTCAACGAAGTGGTGATTATTTTCACAAAAGGTACAAAAAATATTACAAGTAATAGAGGAAGTCCGTATGTTGGCATCACGCCAAATTTCAGCGATATTATGCTCTGAGCCCAACCGTATCCTATGCCGATTGTCTGTGGGAAGATAAGGCTTATAATACCACTAAGAAACATTCCTATAGTAGGTTTTATGTGTTTCGGGACTTTAAAGGTTTTAAAAATATGATTAACTCCATAAAATGTATTCACATAAACTTTAGCCATGATTCCGCAGAATATACCCATGATTATATAAAGAGGTAATCTCTCAGGGTTAAATGGGTGTGTATAATACCCAAATATCGGCACAAACCCTACTATTGCTCCAAATATAGAATATCCGATAGCTGAAGCTACTAAACTTGGGAATATTACCTCAGATTCAAAATCCCTTATGTAAAGAATTTCCGCTGCAAGTATAGCTCCGGCAATAGGGGTTTTAAATATTGTCCCTATACCAGCGCCTATACCAGCTGCTAGCATGATGCGTCTATCGTGCACATCTAATTTTAATAAATCAGCTAA
>CAZDZN010000011.1:5737-17064 GCA_964509905.1 uncultured Aquificaceae bacterium | reverse complement strand
GAACCTATGCCCGCCGATATCTGAGCTGTAGGCCCTTCTCTACCGGCACTACCTCCGCTTCCTATTGTAATAGCTGAGGCTATGGTTTTTATAAGTATCACTATACCTCTTACTTTCCCTCCTTTGTTGTGAAAAGCGTCAATTGCTGCATCCGTACCATGACCTTCCGCTTCTGGAGCGAAGGTATAAACAAGCCATCCTACTATAAACCCAGCAAAAGCTGTGATAAGCGGTAAGAATAAAAATCTATTCGATGGTTTAAAATTTAGGTAATCTCCTTCCCCAATAGGTGTCGGTATTTTGGTTTTTAGTATAAAATCCAAAAACAAGAATTCAAAAAATCTTATAGATTCAAAAAAAACATATGCACCGGTGCCGGCTACTACCCCTACAATAGAACCCAGTATAAACCACTTTGTAAAATAAGACATTTGATTTATTTTATTGCCCAGCTTCTCTATCATAGCGATTATTATAACATATTTTGAAAACTCTTGATTTTTTGAAGAACTGGTATATATTATATACACCTTAATTCTTGGAGTGTGGTTATGAAAGATTCTTGCTCTATATTGATCTCATCTTTAGAGACATTTTTTGATGATTTAAGGACAGAACCCTTTGACAAAGCTCTTGTAGATCTTAAGATGAGTTTATTAGCTGGTGTGAATATCATTATAATGAGCACCGGATCCAACGGGAATATGAATTATGTTCTTTGTAAAAATGTAGATAATTTCAGAGATCTACTCTTGGATCATATGCCGAGATTAAAGGATAATTGCCAACGTTTTAAGCTTTTAAAAGCATTAGAAGAAATAATTGACAAATACATGTATTCAAAAGATATAGAAGACAAGACATCTATATCAAACTTAGGAGAGCTGATATTTACAATGATCCAGCAAACAAAACCTTGTAAAAAATGACAAAGTTTGATCAGCTCGATGCTATATTAGAGCGAGAGTATGATTTGGAAATAAAGCATTCTCAAGAAGGCTGGGGATGCGGATACGACCCAAAATATGTATCGATGGTGGATATGTGGGCGAAAGGGGAGATAGAAGATATACCTCAGCTTATCAGAATTCCTGCCGGTGTAGTATACAACGCTTCCGAGTTCTTAAGAGCTTCTCAAGACCAAGCTATCTCAGAGATAGGACATGAGATAAGGTACATATCGAGCACAAATTTATTTTTGTTTAGAAATGGCCAAAGGGAGGTATTTAGAGCGGGATATGATCCTACATCTTTTGTATGTCTTTATTCTATATTTGAAAACATAAGACTTGATCATGAGGTTGATTTTGAGCACTTTGCCAAAAAAAGATTAAATGATAAAATAAAGCACATAAAGCCAAAATATCCACATCATCTTTATCTTATAAGCGTATATAAAGATTTTTATCAAGAAAGAATAGACATTTCTATAGATATTCAAAAGTATGTATCGGATACAAAGCAGTTTTTTAAAGAGGCATTGACTGATAAGGGCGAATCTTATAATATACTTATGGATTCTGTCTGGCCAAGATATAGACAGCTTGTAGAATTTTCTCAGGACATAAGATTAGTAGAACTTCTTTTAAAAGAGCTTGATAGACATTCTGGTAGAATTACCACAGATATTGTAGGGAAATTAAGCATGCAAGATACTATATTTTTTGAAAGCATAAAAAAATCAAACTTAATGGATAGAAATATCATTGAAAAAGTCAAAATGATATTAAAACAAATACCAGACTGGATGACAGCTTATGCCCGCCAGATAGTAAGAATGGAGATGATAGAGCAAGATGTTCTATTTTTTAGGGAATTTCTACCGAAGGCCTTAGAAGCAGACATTGAGCATAGGGGATTTTTAAGTTTTATCATAAAACCCTGGGAAGAGTCTATGTCGGCTGGAAGTTCTTCTGGTGGATCCGGGGATTCTTCCAGCGAAAGTGGAGGTGCATCTCTTAGTAAAGATCAGGCAAAAACTTACAACGAATTAAAAAACTCTGTCATAGTGGTATCTGAGATTTTAAAAAGAAACATATCAAAGATATTTCCTACAGAGAATAGTGCATTTGAAGGTAAATATTACAGCGGAAAGCATATAAATATACTGGCTCTATCGACAGAAATTGCCACAAAAAGTGGGAGGATCTTCCAGCGCCGCAACACTGGAGATGAGATTCCGGTGTTTTTCTCGTTTTTATTGGACGTCTCTTCTAGCATGAGAAAAGAAGATAAACTTATCAATGCTATTAAAAGCATGATACTAATAAGCGAAGTAATGAGCGATTTAAAATTACCTTTTTCTATAAGTTTATTCAATGAAGAATACTTTATTCTAAAAGATTACAATACATCTTACGAAAAAGTAATATCAAATATACTTAGCATTTCTCCTCAAAAAGGTACAAACCTTGGACTATCTTTAGAACAAGAGCGTAAACATCTATACGAGTTTCAGCGAAAAACCCACAAGCGGGGGATACTGGTTTTATTCTCAGACGGAGAGCCTACCAAAGGCATGAAAAAAGAAGACCTCATCTCCTACGTAAATCTCTTGAAGTTAGAAATACCCATAATAGCTATAAGCGTTGGTGAATCTGCCAAGGATATAAAAGATATCTTCGGTAAAAATACCCTCATTGCTAAATCCATCAACAGTCTTCCTGTGGCTTTTGGAAGGATCATAGAACAACAGCTATCAAAGTTTATGAAAAGATAATCTATCTCTCTAATCCATATTTATAGTGCCAGTAGAAGTTTAGGACTTTTTTTACATAGTTGCGGTTTACGGGGTTTGGGATGTGTTCTATGAAAAGAATGGGATCGGTGAATGTTTTGTAGCCAGAGACATTGCCCGGTCCTGCATTATAAGAGGCAATGGTTTTGATGAGGTTATCATTTTGTAGGTGGTATAGGTATTTTAGATAATAGCTTCCATAAAGAATTGAGTTTTTGGGGTTTTTCATATCAGCATTAAAAGTAAGACCAAAGGTTTTTGCTACAAATAATGCAGTTGATTCTTTTACTTGCATAAGACCGACGGTGGTCGGTTTTTTTATAGGAAAAACCCAATAAGTTCTTGCTATAGGATTGTAAAAACTCTCCATCCTTATAATAGATAATACTAAATTTGGACTCACGGTGTTTTGGGGGATGTATCTTAAAAATACGATGGGATAAGCATTCCAGTGATGGTTTTTAATTAAATAAAATTTAGGGCTTATGTGGAAAATTTCACACATCTGGTTTTTGTTAAATTTTTTATTTTTATAAAAACTGTAAAGATAACTATTAAATCCAAAATCCATAATGCGTTTAAACTCAAGGACTTTTTCATCAGATTTATATCTTGAGCATCTTAAAAAATTAGCATATATAGGTTTGTGAAGTTTTAACTTTGCTTTTGTGCCATAAAAATCATCATAATATGAAGCTTTTTTTAAATATATTTCGTCTTTTGAACTTTTGTAAGCCCAATAGTAAGATCTTCCGGTTTTATCATATTTTGAGGCTTTTAAAAAATTCTTTGTGGCCCTGTTTTTATCTCCTAATTCAAAATAAGCCACACCTTTATAAAAATATTTATAAAATCCATCTGGTATATAAATAGAGTATTCAATCACATTTTTAGGCTCATCTTTAAAAAATAAATATCTGTAGATATATTTTGCATATACATTGTTTAAATTCTTATCATAAGTGGACAAATATATCAGCTCCTTTTCAGCCTTTTTAAAATCGTTTGTAAAAAGATAATGATAAAACCTTGCTTTTTTAGCATTTATAGAATCACTATTTTTTGATAAAACATAAGCAAAATAAAAACACCCATCTTTTAAAGCGTTTTTTATCGCCTGATCGTTTTCTATTAAAATATTAGTTTTGTCTTGAAAAAAACAAGGTTTTCGTACCATAATACTTTTATCTATTTTTGCTAAAAGCCTGTAATATTGATATACAAAGCCCCTGGTGATATGGGATTTATCTACCTGCGATAGTATATCTTTTAAGTGCGGGGAGTCTTTTTCAAGATAGGCATAAACTATCAATGCGTCTGATTTTATTATAGGATCATCATAAGATATTACTTTTTTAATAAGTATTTTTGCTTTCTGAGAGTTTGCAGTGCTGAGTTTTAAGGCTTTTGAGAAAAGACTAAGCTCGTTAGGAAAACCTTGAGAAAAGCTTATACTTATAAAAGCCAAAAAACTAACTACTGAGAGAATATACTTCATGAAGAATGTTTTATCTCATACATCCTTTCAAAAGCATATACCAAATCATCTATACTCTTTACCTCTACTTCATCTTCTTTTCTTTTGTAGACTGGAAGTTTTTTTAAACCTATATAAAGAATGCTTGCGCCTATTATTGTGACTATTAGGCTTATAAGAGCCCATAGGGCGTGGTTTACTGGTCTACTCATAGTCCCCACGGTGAAAGTCCAAAAAGATAATGCTACGAACAATATAATTCCCCCCATTGTAAGCGTAAAAAACTTGTTTATAGGAATGCGTTTTGGTTTTGAAGCGAGTATTAAATCTTTGTTTCTAAAAAGGATATCTTCGAGTTCTTCCAAAGATATGCTATCTACATCTTTTATCCCCAGATCCTTTGCTATATAGGTTAGGGCCTCCTTATAATCAGATACTTTTGGTCTTACCATCAAAACCAACACAAGGTTTCTAAAGCTTTCAAGGTTTACATTTTCCCCTTTTTTTCTACCTAACCACGATTTTAATACCACTTTGTCCTTCTCTAAAATCTCCATACTATTATTTTAATCCATATTTTTGAAAAAAATATAAAATCTAAAAGTTATATCTCAAATAGTTGTTATGGACAGGGGGTGTTTTTATCATAAAATTTACTTTTTGTATATGTATACAGCCCCACCTTCTTCTATATAAACCATAACTTTGTCTCCTATTCTTAGTTCCCATTCTGTTACCATTTTCTTTGGTATAATAGTTGACATCTCTATGTTTTTGAATTTTATCAGTGCCGAAGCTCTAAGTTTACCTACATCTAAATCCGTAATGATTCCTTTAAACAGAGAATATTTTGTTACAGGTTTCAAGCTCATATTCTAAACACCCCACTATTTTACCGTATTCTAAAAAATTTACCACATACACCACTTGTGTTTGTAAAAATCTTCCTATGTCTATAACTACACCCTCCGCTCCTTTTGGTAAAAGTAGTTCTCCCCAAGGTAATCCAGGAAAAGTACCATCATTTCGTATCTTTCTCTTGGTTTTCACCACATCGCCTACTTTAAACTTTGATTCTATCATTTAAACTAACCTCAAATATGACATTTGGTTTCATCACATCTTTATGAATCTTAAATAACCTTTCCTTAAATGGGCTATCAGAGCTTTGAAAATCGTTATAGGCTTTTTTTAGAAAATCTCGCATTTTTTGATAAGCTTCTTCTTCTGAATCAACTAATAGCATATCTATATAAACTCTAAACTTCTGCAATATGTGCAATCTAAAGGGTTTCAATATGTCCTCTTCATAAGATATGCCAAAGTAATCAAAAAATTCTTCTGCACTGCTTAGCTTACTTACATCCTCAAACACGCTCATAGATTTACCTCCTGAAGTTTTAATACACAAGATTCTATAGGACAGATAGCCAAACATTGGGGCTCATCGTAGAGCCCCTCGCATTCCACGCAAACTTTTGGATCTATTAAAAAAGTTTCGCCCTCGTCGTGGTATATGGCTTTTGTAGGGCATAGATCTTCGCAAGCATAACAAGATACGCAAGCATTAGGGTCTATAGAATAAGCCATATTACACCTCCACTTCTTCTAAGATATACTTTTTATAATACTTAGACAAGGCTTCCTCTATTGGGAGAAAGGCATATTCATCTACACAGTCTATATTTTTTTCTTTTAGGATGTCTCTTGGTTCAAATCCTATTTTAGCTGCTATGATGGCTTTACAATCGGATAATTTTAATATGGTATCTTCTAAGATATTTTCACCTTCAAGACAAGATATAGATCCGTGGCAATAAGGCGAAACTTTTCTATGATGTATAAATTTCACACCATCGGCACTTACTTCGTATATCAAAAATTCATGAGCGGTGCCAAAATGCTCATTTACCATCATTTGTCCTTTTGAAGCTACTGCTACTAAAACTTTTGGGGAATATTCTATTTTTTCACTATAAAGCAGTTCTCTGGCTTTATGAAGCTTTTCCCTTTCCTTCTCTATATCTTCATGTACTTGCTTGCGCCAGTTTGGATCATAGTTTATGTTTATGGTTTCAAGTTTGTCTTTCGTAAACTCTTGTCCTCTATCTTCTCCAAGCAAGCCCACAACATCCGCTCGGCATTGTCTACAATGTCTCATGAGATTCATATTTCCCTCACACTTTTCTTGAACTTCTTTTAAAATCTGAGGGGAGGGGGATTTTATACCAGCTTTTTGGAAGGCAGTTCCATCACCTTCCACATATGGCATTATGTTGTGTAAAAATGCTCCCATGGATTTAACCTTCTTACTAAGATCCATTATCTCTTCTCCGTTTAACTCTGGCACGAAAACCGTATTTACTTTAATTAGAATACCATTTTCCATACAAGCCTGCAAACTTTCATATTGTTTTTCTAACAATATAGAAGCAGCTTCTTTGCCTTTGTATCTTTTGTGATTATAAAATACCCATGGATATATTTTTGAAGCGGTATCTGTACTTACAGCATTTATTGTTATGGTGACATGGTCTATATCAAGCTCTTTTATTTTATCTACATACTTATCTAACACAAGCCCATTTGTGGAAAGACATAGTTTTATGTCTGGAGCTTTTTCTTTTATAAACTCAAAAGTTTTGAATGTCCTTTCGGGATTCGCCAAAGGATCACCAGGTCCAGCTATACCTACTACAGAAAGCTGTGGTATCTCCATAGCTACTGCCAATACCTTTTTCGCTGCTTCCTCCGGCGTTAACAATTCGCTAACCACCCCAGGCCTTGATTCATTGGCACAGTCATACTTTCTATTGCAATAGTTACATTGTATATTGCAAGCTGGAGCTACGGCTACATGCATCCTGGCATAGAAATGATGTGCTTCCTGAGAATAGCAAGGATGATCTTTTATCTTTTCTTTTATGTAATCTGGAAGAAAATCTTCCGTGTTTGTGCCTATTCCACAAGCCTTAGAATTACAACCCATGATACTAACCTCCTTTCAGAAATTTTATGGGCAATTATTGTGCCATTATTGTGCTGTTATGGTTCTACATTGCAGCCTCACATTTATTTTTATTTAATCTTTTACCACATATTGTAAAAGCCAATATGTTTAAACATTGTTATGAATGATACAATTGCTTGGAAAATGTTATAAATATTCCAATTTGTATAGTATTTTACATAATAAGATTCTTTTTTAGAATTTTTATGACTAATTATAATGATTTTTGTGTCTTGATGGTAGAAGTAATATTTTATATTTATATATTGACTTAGGAGGTTGAATCTATGCTAATTTATATTTATGGTCCAGGAGGTCCTTATCCAGCTATGTCTTATTTGGCTAAAGAGTTTAATAAAAGTCAAAAAATGTGCAAAGCAATTGTAAAAGCTGGGCCAATACCGGCTTGGAAAAAAGATGCTATAAAGAATGGAGATATCGTATACAGCGGTTCAGAGGATATGATGGAGAGTTTTTTAAAAGTGCTTCCAAATGTAGACAGCGAAACTATTAAACCAATCTATTATAGACCTTCTGCGATAATATATAGATATATTGATATAAGAAGCTTCAGAGACCTTGCAAAACCAGGGATTAAAATCCTTGTGGTAAATGGTGCAGGGCAGATAGGTTTATGGGAAGATATGGCAATGAAATACGGTAATTTCGGGCTTTTAAAAGCTGTAAGAAAAAATATAGCACACGTTTCTGGCAACTCGAAAGATGCTTTGGACTATTGGAATACTCATAAAGATGTAAATGCATTTATCATATACAACATATGGGCAATAGCACATCACCTAAAACCTTATTACATACCTAAACGCCATGTGATATATAGAGATATGGACATATCTTTGACTTACGATGGAGAGAAAAATAAGTGTGCCAAAGAGTTTTACAACTATGTTATAGAAGCTAAAAGAGCATTTAAGTATTTTGGGTGGTATTATTAATCTTTTAAGTTTAGCTCACTTGCTTTTTTTACCCTCCCTTCTTCCACCACAAATACAAAATTAGATAACCTTATTATATCACTTACATCGTGGGCTATAAAAATTGTGTAAAAGTTTTGGGCTTTTACAAATTCTAAAATCTTATCTTGGATAAAATGTTTTATTTTTCTATCAAGAGCTGAGAAAGGCTCATCCATGAGAAGCACTTTTGGATTTCTTGCTATAGCCCTTGCTATAGCCACTCTTTGGCGTTCACCTCCAGAAAGCTTGTTTGGGTATTTATCTTTCAGGTGTTCTATGCTAAAATCCTTTAAAACCTCAAGGGCTTTTTCTTTGGAAGATGCATAGGAGATATTTTCTAAAACACTCATATTAGGAAAAAGGGCAAAATCTTGAAAGGTAAATCCAACGGAGCGCTTTTGAGGAGGTAAGTTTATTTTTTCATTTAGCCATACTTCATCATCTATTTCTATAAAGCCTTTTGCTTTCTCAAGTCCAGCTATCGCCCTTATGGCTGTGGTTTTTCCAATCCCAGACGGGCCTAAAATACCTAAAATTTGCCCCTTTTGAAGCTCAAAAGAAAGTCTAAAAAGAGAATTTATATCTACTTTCATCATCTTTCTTGGAGACGCTTTAATATTTGAAGGGAAAACAATGAAATCATAGCTATCGCAAAGAGTATAAGAGCAGTTTCGTTGGCGGATTTATAATCAAGCTCTTGCACATAATCAAATATAGCTATAGATGCAGTCCTAG
Organism: uncultured Aquificaceae bacterium; assembly: GCA_964509905.1. Taxonomy (GTDB): domain Bacteria; phylum Aquificota; class Aquificia; order Aquificales; family Aquificaceae; genus Hydrogenobaculum. The sequence goes on along the minus strand of CAZDZN010000011.1, from coordinate 8,128 downwards.
TTCTATCCGGGATATCACCGCCTACCATAAGCACTACGCCAAACTCCCCAATCGTGTGAGAAAACACCAGCACCAGAGAGCTCATTATAGAGTATTTGGAGTTTGGTATTATTACTCTTAAAAGCGTAAAAAGTTTGGATTTACCCAAAGTATAAGAGGCTTCTATGATAGATTTTGGTACAGTTCTAAAACCAGATATTACAGGAGATACCGCAAAAGGCATGCTATATATTATAGATCCAAAAAGAAGTCCTTTGAAGTTAAACACAAGCTTTATCCCAAGATGATTTAAAAACTGTCCTATGGTAGACCCAAGACCAAATATATATATTATGTAAAACCCAAGCACCGTTGGAGGTAACACCAACGGACTCATAATAAAGGGCTCTAAGATATCAGCCCATATGCTTTTACTAAAAGCCAAAAAATAGGCGATAAAGATACCCATTACGCTGAGAATAAGCGTAGTAGATATGGCAAGCTCAAAGCTTATTAAAAATGCTTGATAATCCATTTATTTTGGTATGCCGTATCCAAAAGCCTTCCAAATGCCTATAGCCTGAGGTGAATACAAGAAGTTAAAAAATCTAAAAGTGGCATTCTTATCTTTTGTAGCTTTTATCACCGCAGCCCCTTGTACGATGGGTTTATAGCAAGATTGAGGGATAAGGCTTAGCTTGCCTTTTCCTTTTAACTCTGGAGTTAGTAGCAACGAATAAGATACAAGTCCCACATCAGTGTTTTTTGAGGCCACATACTGAGCGGTTTGGATGATGTTTTCTCCAAATACGATTTTGTTTTTAACGGCATTATACACATGATAACAATGAAGCGTAGATATACCAGCTATTCCATACGGAGCTACCCTTGGGTTTGCTACAGCTATTTTTGAGGCTTTTAAAAGAGCAAGTTTTGGATTGTTTACATCGATATTGGGTTTTGTGGTAAAAAGAGCAAGTTTTCCAATAGCGTAAGGCCTTGGCTTGTAAGATAGCCCTTGCTTATAAAGAAGCTCCGGATAGTGAGTATCCGCTGACATAAAAACATCCATGGGATATCCTGCTCTTATCTGATTGTAAAAATTTCCAGAAGCCCCGTATATAAATTTAAGATGGTCTTGGGGATACTCCTTTTCATAGAGCGCCGTGAGGTCTTTAAGCACAAATCTCAAATCCGCTGCAGCCGCCACTGTGATTGTAGCACTGAATACTATTTTGCTTGCTAAAAGCCCAAAAATTAAAAACTTTTTCATAAAACCTCCTATATGGCGTAAAGCATTACATTTGAAGCTTTTATAAAGACATATATATTAGAACCTTCTTTTATATCAAGCTCTTCTAAAGATTCTGTAGTAATAACAGAGCTAATGGTAAGCTCTGCACCAATGTCTATTTTTACTAAACTATTTACATTAGATTCTATCACTTGCTTTACTTTACCTTTTAAAATATTTCTCACACTTAGAGGATGCAAGTTCTCTACCTCTTCTCCCACTCCTAAGATCACATCAGAGGACTTTATGATAGCCACCACATCTTTACCTGGTGTTAAGTTAAGAGAATCAACGGCTTCTGTGGTAATCACCGATTTTATGGTATTGCCATTTCTAAGGGATACCACTACTTCTGATACAGCTTGTCCTTTTTGAATAGACTTCACACTACCCAGCAGTTGATTTCTTGCAGATAACTTCATATCTAACCTCCTTATCACATATAAACTTTCCAACTCTTCTTCTTCTAAAAGCTCCAAAAACTTTTGATACTCTCTTTGGATATGCTCATAATGCTCTATCAACTTTCTGCCGTATTCTGTGAGATATGTATATCCTCCATCTTTTCCGCCAGTTTTTGTGTGCACGATAGGCTGTTGAGCTAAGTTGTTGATGGCTTGGATGTGATCCCAGGCGGTTTTATAACTCATATTCATCTCTTTGGCAGCCTTCGAAAGAGAGCCGTGCTTATCTATCAGCTTTAAAAGCCGATAACGCCCTTGGCCAAAAAATCCTTCTCCATCTTTGTTTATGAAAATATCACCTTTAAGTTCTATCATGACAATATTATATTAAAATACAGTCCTCAAAGCCAAAGTATAATCCCAAAAGGATTTTAGAGTATTACTACCATTTGCAGCGGCACCTATAAGGTTTGCGTTTGGTACCACTCTTGTAGCTTCAAGCCCCACGTTTGCATTTAGACCAGAGATATAGTAATCAATAGCTGTGCTAAAAAGCCCAATCTTAGCGTCGGTAAAGCCATTGGTATTTGGATTTACATAATAGTTTTTATCTTCATCCTCTTCGTATCTAAGAGCTATAGCTGGTTTACCTATGCCTACATATCTATCGTATAAAAGCTGTGTTTGAACATAATATCCTTTTACTTCTGGCTG
>CAZDZN010000011.1:2214-5635 GCA_964509905.1 uncultured Aquificaceae bacterium | reverse complement strand
CTCCCAAAGAACGTCTATTGTGTAAGCTTTGGCAGTGGTAGAAGTACCAGATGCTCCTAACCCTGATGGACAATACTCGCCCTCGTAATTGGTATTGTTAGGATTTAAGGCGTCGGTCCCACACTCTATCTTTTGTTGTTGATAAGCAAAACCAAATGTTAAAGTATTTCTTTTACCAAGGTATGTATCTTGGTCAACATAACCGGGTTCTCCTTTGTATCCAAGCATCGTAGGTGTAAATTCAAGTCTAACTCCATACTTTAAATTTGATTTGCCATTTTGCCCATCTTGATAGTCGTATTTACCATTGCCTATAAAAGCATAATACTTCAATATCGCATCTTTACCCATACTTCCCCAATAAGCAATACCCATATCCCGCAAAGCACTTAGAAAGTTCGCTCCTAAGTTAAAACTTGCAAGAGGGGTGATGAAAGGTTTTTTGTTTTGACTTAAACTCGGGTTTATTATGCCAATGTCGTTGTTTATAGTGCCTATCTCCGGTATAAAGTTTTCTGTGGGAATATAAAAGCTCCAAGTGTATTCAAGCTCATACCTTGACCAAGGGTTTAAAAACAACCCCGTCATGATGTTTGTACTCTTGTTAAAGTGTAGGTTTATAAAAGCGTCCCTTACCATCGTATAAGGTACACCCTGGTGAGTCCTGGCGGTACCGTCCGCTTTTAAAGCATTGTTGTCTGCAAAATCAAGATCAGCTCCAAACTGCACTATAGGATTTATCTGACCAGCAAAATAAAGCCTCGTTTGAGCCACTGAAAAGTTTGTAGAACTATAGTCTTTGATATAGGTAGCTCCGTCATTTTGAGCCCATATCTCCATCTTCAAACCCACCTGAGCAAATTCATCGTTTGAGGCTTTTAATAAGATAGCGTTAGCGTTGTAGCTTATCAAACATAACCCACTGCATAATAAAATAAATCTCTTAAGCTTCATTTTTCCTCCTTTATGCGTTATATAGAGAATAACATATCGCTTTTAAAATTACAATGATAGATATCATGCATTAGAGAACTGATATTTGAGTTAATATCTGAGTTATTGTTTTTCCGTAAATATCCTTATATACGATATTTTGGATTTCTAAAAATGTATTTTCTGTTATGGATTCTATCATATTTAACTCTTCTTGACTCAAAAATATCGGGGGATCTTTAAAGATACAGCTGTACAACTCAAAGCCTACCCGTCTTTTTATAGCTCTAACATCTTTGTAATCGCTATTTTTATAGATATGTACTAATTCCCTATAAAAATGATACATTAAAGGATCTCCGTTTTTGTTTATAAGATCTGATAATTTGAAAAAAGCTTTTTCTTCATCTAAATATAGATATATCAATTCTTTGTATAAAAACCAACACCCGTAAACAAATAAAATTTCGGATATAGAGAGCAAGTTATTGTTCATTGGTATAGGTTTCTTATTCATGAATATAAATGTGAATTCATCAAAAATATGTCTTTGCCGTTTACTGACATAGTCTTTCATATCAAAGACGATATCGTATACATCCATCTAATCTACCTTTTTCACTTCCATGGTCGCCGGTAATTTCGGCTCCTCTTCAAAATATGGTACAGCGATTTTCCATCCGTTTGATAGTTCAAATATACCTCCCCAACCCCCTTCTTCGTTTTCAACTCTTACTACAACGGCCTCTAAATCTTTTTTAGGTATATAAACTTCTAAAGAACTATCTATTCGTTTCCTTATAGTAGCTTTCATAGTGTCATTCCTCTTCTATGCTTATAGAATTGCTTGGGCATTCTTCTATAGATTCTTCTATTAGTCTTCTATAAGAATCATCTGGGTTTTTGTTTATAACCATAGCTATACCATTTTTTAATACAAATATCTCTGGTGCTTTGTCTGTGCATACCTCACAACCGGTGCAAGTATCAGCATCCACTATAACTTTCATAAGCTTATCTCCTGATGAGTAAAACATTTTTTAGGACACACTCTCGAACATGCCTCACAACCTATGCAGTTTTCCACATTTGCTATACTCATATAAGATTTAGGATCGTCTCCCATATCTTCATCGTCTTCATCTGGTGTTATGAGCATCAAGACATTTCTTCCGCAAGCTTTAAAACATCTTCCACAACCTATACAATCATCTTGATTTATAAATAATACATACCGTGGTGTCCATTCCTTCCCACCTTTTGTCTTATAACTAATAAAAGCCATAACACTTATCCTTTTTGGGAATCTAAAATCTTTTTAGCCAAGGAATATTCTTTATGTAATTTATAGGCTTTTTCTGCTACAGTAGGTATATCTTCCCATCTATTTGGTAACCCCTCTTCAGCTAAATCGTGTAGTTCTGTAGCACTTGCCATCGCTTGCATCCTCAATCGTTTAACCTCTTCTTTTAAATCTTCTTTTGACATGACCTCGTATTTTTTCTCTGGATGGCATATGTTTTTTTGGGATTCTATATCGGTACCCTCTTCTAAGCAAGCACCAACACAAACACTTTTTTGCTCAAAGATGACATTTGTACACATACTAAACCTCCTATAAAGTTTTTTCGCCAGTTCTAATGGTAATAGATTCTTCCACAGGCATTATAAAAATCTTTCCATCCCCTGGATTACCAGTTTTATTTACACTTATTATAGTATCCACTATCTTATCCACAGCTTCATCGGGGATTACCATCACCAACATTCTCTTTGGTATGTAAACTAAGGGTTTTGTAATTGTTGCACCTTCAGTTGCATATTTCGAAGATGTTGGTACTAAGTTTGGAGCTGCAGTAGCATAGCTTGGCATTTCTGCTTCTGTCTCAGACATTGCAAAACCAGCTTGTTTTCCTCTACCCCAAACCGAATGAATACTCATAGCGCCATAACCTATGTCATCCAAAGCATTTTTCGTTTGAGCGAATTTATTTCTTCTTATCACAGCCCAAATCTCTTTCATTGTTCTATCTCCCCGGTTCTTACCGTTATAGCTTTTTCTATAGGACTTATGAATATCTTTCCGTCTCCGAAATTGCCAGTATAAGCTCTTTGTTTTATAATATCTACTACCTTATCCACATCTCCATCTTTTACCGCTATAAGCAACAACACTTTTGGTAGCTCATCGTAAACCACATCCCCTATCTTTACACCTTTTTGCTTACCTCTACCAAAAACAGACATCTTCGTTACAGCTGGAAACCCAGCACCTTCCAAGGCAAATACCACTTCCTGCTCTTTTTCTGGTCTTACAAAAGCTCTTACTAATTTCATGTCTATCTCCTTTTAAAAGTTTTTCATAAACATTATGTGCAAACAATATGCCAAAATTTACATAAAATACTTAAAGTTATTTGTTATTAAATATACAATATTTGTATTAAACATTACGAAGTTATGTAGCATGTATTACATTACCTCGGTT
>CAZDZN010000011.1:0-2176 GCA_964509905.1 uncultured Aquificaceae bacterium | reverse complement strand
TTTCTTTCATCATAGCTTTTTTTAGCCAAGGCGGCGGATTTGTATTTAAAACCTCCAATAGCTTATCGAGAATTTCTTTTATTGGGGTTGGTTCGGATACTTTTACAGGGTGTATCTTTGCTTTTACTACTTTTGCCGCTGCAGTTCCACCTATTGCCAAAACATATACTATATCGCAATCTTTTATCATGTCTATTTTGGTATTTATCTTATCGTATTCTTCTTCTGGGATATCCTCAGCGGTTCTAAATTCCAAAAACCTATATCCGTCTTTATCCACTTCATAAACTGCTATGCTTTTGGCAAATCCAAAATGATCGTCCACATACTCCAAGCTTTTTGTAGCAAAAGCTATTTTCATAAAACCTCCTGTTCTTTAATCTTTTTTATAAACTCTGGCACTTCGTAGGATTTCTCTTCATCATGCTCTAAAAATAGATTTGTAAGCTCACATAGGAATTCCAATGTCCCTTTGTAGCCTACATAGGTTTTAAAAAAGTGTCCTATCCTATCAAATATTGGTATACCAAGTCTAAGAAGGGGCACTTTAAAAAATTTTGCTATATGTTGACCATTTGTATTAGAAATTATCATATCCACGTGACTAATGTTTAGTTTTATATCCTCTAAATCTCCAATATGTATTTTCTCTATTGATAATAAATCTAAACTTGGTGTATGTATAGGACTGGTCGCATATTGTATATTTATGCCGAGCTCTTCTTTCAAAAAGAATACTACAGAGCTTAAGAGATCTGGGCTAAGACCAATTGCCACATTTTTTCCAGAGGAGTAAAACTGTCCATCCGCCATCGTGTCTAAGAGTCTTGACCTGTAGCGTTTATACTTGTCCGAAGGTTCTCTTCCGGTCAATTTTATTAAAAGCTCATAAAACTCATCTGTGGCTTTTAAACCGAGTAAAGATTCAAAATAAAACATAGGCACATTATAGTTTTTCTCCAGATACTCAGCAGCAGACTTTGCACTATAGCCGATAGCTATACTAAACGATGAGCCAGCCAAGTCTTCTATCTCTTCCAATGTGGTACCCCCTACGGTTATTGAGCTAAAATCAGACATCAAACCTATAGACTTTGAAAAATCAGGAATTACTATGACATCAAGCTCAAAATCCTTTAACATATCTCTTATTTCTTCTATATCCCCAGCTGTTAGCATATAACTTACAAATATATTGACCCTATCTCTGTGTTTTCTATGAGGTGGTTTTACCAAAGCTTTAACTATCTCCAGCAGAGCTTTCTCGTATCCTATTTCAAAAGAATCCACATAGTCTGGGGTAGACACATATACTATACTCTTATTGTCATACTCTGGAAAACTACCTTTAAGTCTTTTGAGAGATCCTACTACATCATCGCCTCTTGTCTCGCTTACCCCAGTGGAGATGAGACCTATTATTTGTGGATTATTTTTATCTATTACATTTTTTATAGCTTCATGGATATTGGAATCTCCACCTATTACAGTGGCTATCTCCGATAAAGCTGTGGTTTGCATAGGTATTGGTTCTCTAAAATGCCTTGTTAAAAATGTTTTGGCAAAGGCTGCGCATCCTTGAGAACCATGCAATATCGGTATACTTTTATTTATGCCTAAAAAACAATAAGCAGCTCCCATAGGCTGGCTTAATTTCAAAGGATATATAGCACAAGCTTTTTTCGTATCTATAACTTTTGCCATGGGGCTACCTCCTTTACAAGCTTCCAAACCGGAGTATTTACCGCGCTTATAAGATTTTTTGCCAGATTTATCATACCTTCATAACCGGCGTAGGCATGTATACGTTCTTGGTTTGTATCCAAAAACGCTACTTTGGTTTTCATAGCTACATACATACTTCTGCCACCAGCCATAAGCACATCTACGTTGTTTTCTTTTATTAACCTTATAAGTTCTTTTGGATTTGGATCATCTATCAATTTTGACTCATCGCCTTCAAATATCTCCAGCATCCTCTGTTTATCTTCTTTGGTACTCTTCTTAGCGGATGTTCCAACTACTTCCATGCCAAGTTCTTTTACCTGAGATACCATAGACCAACTTTTTACTCCACCGGTATTTATAAGCACTTTTTTACCTCTTAAAATCTCTATGTATGGCTTTAAAGCTTCTCTGGTTTCTTTTTCTTTCTCTTGTATAAGTTTTTTGGCTT
>CAZDZN010000010.1:25500-26988 GCA_964509905.1 uncultured Aquificaceae bacterium | reverse complement strand
CGTTAAGATAGTCATATCCAAACTTGTTCATGAACCAGAAGATAGAAGCTGGATACCCTGGTATATTACCACATTGACCACAAGACTTGTGGTGCCATAGCTTATTTGTAGGAACAGTTTTTATACGGCCAGTCCTTGTATAAACCTCTACAGGTTTATGTTCTTCTGTTATCCTATGGATAAGGATTTCTCCTTTGGCTTCCAATTCTTCCATACGCTCAAAAATCTCATCGTAATGGGCGTGGTTATTTTGAATTGGAAACTTGGTCTTGTCATATCTAAGCAAACTCATAAAACATACCTCCTAAAGAATTTTTTTGGCACAACGCCAAAAATTACATATTACTCTTCATCTTGCATATCTTCCCAACGCTCTTCATTTTCTTCTACCATATCCATGATAACATTGTAAAGGCTGGGATCTATCTTTTCAAGCATGTCAAATATACCAGTTTCTCTCCATATGCTGTAAAGCTCTATAGCAGTTTGAAGGGATACTTCCCAAGCGGTTTTTACAGCTTTACCTACATCAAATGGTATGGCCATACGTTTGGCTCGTAGGTTTTCCATATTGTCTGCCATCTTAGGACCCCAGTCTGGGAAGAAGTCTGGCTGTAGCATGTCTGCGGATAATTGATTACCAGTGGTCATTACTTTTAAAAGCACACGACCGTAAGGTTTGAGTAGGTCTTTTGTAGCGTCAAAGGCATTTCTGACTGCTACTTCTCTCATAATAGCTACAAGACCACCTGGATTGTTTACAAATGGGCACCTTATCCAACAAGTAAAACACTGAGAACATGCCCATATATATTCATGCATCATGTCGTATAGTACTTCCACATCATCCTCTAAAAATCTTTGGACGATTTCTCTTGGTGAATAATCAAAAAATCTGTTTGACGGGCAAGAGGCGGTGCAAACACCGCAATTTAAGCATCCAAATATATACTCATGATATCTGAAGTCAGATTTGACCTCTTCTACTATTCTTACCTTCTCTTCCCATGGAACGTCTTTCGTTTTTTGGGATATAGGAAGGTTATAGCCATATACGTGTCCGTCCATAAAATACCTCCTTAAAGAGTAATAACGGCGTACTCGCCACTCATAACTTTATCCAAAAATGCCGCACCACCTATTATACCATCGCAAAGCTCAGTATTTACATCTTCTCTCTTGTATTCCTCTGTCAAATCCAAAGACGGTACACAAAGATAAACTTTTACGCCAGCTTCTTTAGCCATTTTTATAAAATCATATACGGTTTGGTCTACACCGGATCTAACTTTAACTTTTTTAGCATTATCTCTCATAAGCAAAAATCCAGCTTCAGAGGTAATAACCATCTCTACTTCAAAATCCATTGTAGTGGCAGCTGTCGCTAAGAAAAAGGGAGCTCCAGCTTGTGGATTGATAAGCTCACCTGTTGCTGCATCTGCCCTTTCAAAGAATGGAACCGTCAACAAGTAAAAAATAATTTTGTCA
>CAZDZN010000010.1:0-25462 GCA_964509905.1 uncultured Aquificaceae bacterium | reverse complement strand
TTAAATTTGAAAAATCAATTAAGATTTGCTTATAAGAATATAATAAAATCCTTATAAACAAAACAGACATAACAACACATACACCAAAAGCTGTAACCATGTCAAATAAACAATGGGATTGGTTTATCAGCTTCTAACATGAAGTCAAAAAGTGTCATAGCACCACCTGGAGGCTCTAAGCCGTCGATTAGATCTTCATACTTATATCCAAATAAATCCATAGTCATTTGACAAGGGATCATCTTTACATCTGCTTCTTTACATAGCTGAAGTAATTCGGGTATAGAAGCCACACCATGTTCTTTGATAGATTTTTTCATCATCTCTGTCATAAGATCTGTCATACCAGGTATTACGCCCATAAGTTGGGGAGGTCCTGGTATAAAGTTTGATACGCTTTTAAGAAAAGGGAACTTTTCTTCCATAGAGGGTGGAAATGCCATGGGCATTGCAGGGTTTCCCACAGGGGCTAACTTTAGCTGGTTCATCTTTTCCTTATGAATGATGTTTAGACCGTAGAATGTGAAAAATATAGCAGTTTCAAGACCCATGGAAGCTCCCACTGAAGCTAATATAAGAGGTGGATAGGCCATATCCAATGTGCCTTTTGTAGCTATGATGGCTAACCTTTCCATAATTTCTCCTTATTTTTTCTTAAGGTAGAAAATGATTTTCCCACCTTCTTCTACAGTTTCTAAGAGCTCATCACCGGTTCTTTTACAATAAGCTGGAATGTCGGCTTTTGCTCCAGGATCTGTAGTGATTAGTTCTAGCACTTGACCAGAAGACAATTCTGCCATTTCTTTTTTTGTTTTCAATACCGGCAATGGACAATTAAGGCCTGATGCATCTAAAGTTCTGTCTGCTTTTACAGCCATGTAAATTACCTCCTAAAAGTTATTATATTATTTTAATACTTATTTTATATTTTTTGTATTAAGTTTTTATTAAGAAAAAATTAATTTTTTTTATAATTAAGCCAGGCCTCGTTGTTTTAGCATATCCTGATAAATGCGTTTATATAAGATATTCCATTCCGACGTGCCTTCTACGATCTTTTTAGAGTAGCTTTTTATACGAATCCTAACCTCTTTTTCTATTTCCTCCTCTTCTTTTGCTGCTTCTATAAGCGTAGCGGATATAGTTTTTCTTATAATAGGCATGTCTTCAAATATCTCTATATTCGGGTCTGATTTTATCAAATCCCTTATCTTATTTGTAATTTGATTCATACGTTCTCTGGGTCTTATCTCTATCTTTAACTCTTCTGCTAATTTTGTTCTTATGGTTCTATAAGCTGTCCTATAATCTATATTTTCTTTTTCTATGTAAGATAATTTTTCTTTTAAAAGTTCTTTTGCCTTGTCATCTAATTCCCTCTCTTCTTCATCAGCTTCTTTGAATATCGCTAAAAGCTTTTTTTTAAAATAATCTATGTCCTCCACTTCAATATATTTTTTTCCTAAAAGCTCAGATACTAACTTATTTATAATTCTATCCACCAATCTCTCTGGTAATCTCACGCTTTACTCCTTAAGCTCTTATTTTTGGGCTAAAGTGCTTTGCTATGTTCATAAATGTTTCTGCCAATTCCTTTTTCTTTTGCCATTCTGATATCTCTTCCGCTACTTTAGCATTAGAAAGCTTACGCACAGCTTCTTCAAAGAGTTTTTTGTATTCTTCAAAATCTATATTGCCCACTGGTACAGCTTCTTCGGTTAGTATTATCACTCTATCAGGAGTTATATCTGCAAATCCATGGCCTATAGCTATGCCGTTTTTCTCATCATTGTTGAGGTATACAAGCCCTGGTTTTACCTGAGTTAACACCAACATGTGATTTTCAAGTATTCCCATCTCACCATCGTAAGCTGGTATGTTTACAGACTGCACTTCCTCGGTATAAACAACGCCGTTTGGTGTTACCACGTCAACTTTTAGCATAGCGCCTCCATATCATAAGATTATATTATAACATAATAAATTTTGTAGGAAAATAAATCTTATGTTATAATTAAGGTATGAGCGATTTAAATAACATGAACTGTAATGTAGTATTTGATAGAAAAGAGTTTGAGGATATCATCTCAAAAGCAAAAAACACCACCGAATCAAAATCAATCTTACCCATATTATCAAATTTCCTGATAGAGATAGATCATCTAAAATACACGCTAAAAGCCACAGACTTGGAAAACTATCTTGCGATAGAGGGCAAGCTTGAGCAGTCGGAGACAAGCTGTGTCATCTGTGTAAACTCAAAAAAGTTGAGCGATATCATCAAAAGCCTGTCCTCAGCTACTTTTACATTTGCCATCATGTCTCAAAACACGGATAGTGCTTATGCGCAGATTCAAAGTGGTAGAAGCAAATTTAAATTGGCTTTAGCAGATGCCTCTGAGTTTCCGGCTTTTCCGAATATAGAAGAAGATATGATAAAAAACACAGTACCAGGTAGCCTTTTGTTGGAGGGTCTAGAAAAAACAGATTATGCTAGTGCAAAGGATGATGCCCAAAACCCATCCATAATGGGAGTAAATTTGATGTGCGAAGAGGGTGCTATAAACTTTGCCGCCACAGATGGAAGTAGACTCACAGTATTTAGAAAATTTTATGAAGATACTATTCAAAACGTTTCTTTTACGATACCCAAAAAAACCATAAAGATATTAAAGGCCATCATAAACAAAGCCTCTTTGATAGATATATACTATAAAAAGGAGAGTTCATTTTTGGTATTTGAAAGCAAAGATACCGGCTGGGCACTTTTTAGCAGGCTCTTAGAAGGGGAATTTCCAGATTATAAGGTATATATAGACCAAGAAAGACCTATTGTGGCAAAAGCCCAAAAAAAAGATTTAAAAGATCTTATAAGAAGGCTTTCTTTTAGTGGCGAAGGAAATGTAATACCTATGAAGCTCACTTTTACAGACAACATGCTCATAGGAGAGACATCGGACAGGGAGTTTACCGAAGGAAGGGATGAGATAGATATAGATTACATAGGGGAGACATTTAGCGTGGATCTAAACGCAAGGTTTTTGAAAGAAGCTGTGGATTATGCCCCTTGTGAAAGTATAAACATATCCACTGATGACCCTTCAAATGGGATATTGGTGCATTGCGAAGATGCTACGGCTCAAGGATTTTATTATGGCTCTTTGATCATGCCATTTGGTTAATATGAATCATAACGATATCTTACAAGAGCTTCAACTAAAAGAAGGGGATACCTGGCGCATATTTAAAATATTGAGTGAATTTATTACAGGGTTTGATTCTTTATCTCATGTACATCCAGCGGTAACATTTTTTGGAAGTGCAAGAGTAGATGAGAACAATTACTATTACAAGAAAGCTTATGAGCTTAGCTACGAATTTGGGAAAGGAGGATATAACGTTATTACCGGTGGGGGGCCAGGTATTATGGAGGCTGCCAACAGAGGAGCAAAGGATGCTGGAGTGATGTCTGCGGGTCTTAATATAAAATTACCCAAAGAGCAAAAGCCAAATCCATACCAAACACTTTCTCTTAGTTTTGAATACTTCTTTGTAAGAAAAGTGATGCTCGTAAGGTATTCTATAGCTTATCTCGTGTTTCCAGGTGGTTTTGGCACGATGGACGAGCTCTCAGAAGCTCTTAACCTTATTCAAACGAGAAAAAGCCCAAAATTTCCTCTTGTTTTGTTTGGAAAAGAATTTTGGCAAGGTCTTGTGGATTTTTATAAAAATACGTTTATAAAAAATGGCACGATAGATGAGGAGGATTTGTCTTTTATAAGCATAACGGATGATATAGATGAAGCTATATCCATAGTGGATAGGCATCTTTTGGAGAAGATAAAGCTTATGGAAGAGCAAAAAGAAGACGTATCAAAGATAGAAGCTTACAAAAGCACTGCCAGAATAAGAGGTCTAAGATGATTAAGTTTATTCATATAGGAGATATTCATGCCGGTAAAAGCCTACAAAATAAGTCAAGGAATGACGATGCGGAGTACGCTATATCTCAGGTGATAGATTTTGCCAAAAAAGAGCAAGTGGATTTTATAATAATAGCTGGGGATATATTTGACCAGTATAACCCAGATACTCAAGCTATTAAGATAATATTTGATTATATGGCAAAAGAGTTAAACGCTCTTAATATACCCGTGATTATGATAACTGGGAATCATGATAGCCAAGCTTTTTTTGAAGGTTATAAAACATTGGCAAAGTACGCCAACATCCACATATTTACAAAACCCTCTTCAGAGGATTTTTACATAACCATAAAAGATACCACGATAGTAGGGATACCTTTCGTATCCCCGAAGTTTATCAAAGAGGGAGGCTCCACTTCAGAATACGCTTCAGCTTTGGAAGATTATATAAATACTATTATCTCAAAAGCCCCAAAAAGCAAATTTAATATACTCACTACTCATCTTATGGTAAGCGGCTCTAAACCTGCTAATTCCGAAAGAGTGGCCTCCATATCTAATTTTTATGCGGTGAATCTAAACAACATAAACGCTTTAAAAGATTTAGATTATATAGGGCTTGGACACGTGCATAGACATCAAAAAGTGCCTACCCATACTCAGTGTTATTATACGGGTTCATGTTTTCAGATAGATTTTAATGAAGAAGGTCATAACAAGTATTTTAACTTTGTGGTGCTTGAAGAGATGAGTCTTCCAAGAGTAGAGCTTATCAGCCTTTCCGTAAAAAATCAACTAAAGACATTTTATATAAATACCAAAGACCTAAAGCTCCAAGAGATTGATTCTCTCAAAGGATATGCCCGGGTGATAATAGACGATACAATAGAAAATATTAAGCTTTTAGAAGAGAAATTAAAATCTGAAAATTTATTTAATAAAATTGTTGAAATAAGAAGGAAAACTTACGAAAACCCAAATTTAGAAATAGATATTCATACAATAAGAGATCAGCTTGTAGATTTCTATGAAATTTACTTCAAAGAAAAATTTAAACAAGATATCCCACAAGAACTAAAAGAAACTTTTTTAGAGCTTCAATACGAAGTAGAGCATCAAGAGAACTCTTGACTTTTTTACATAAATATTTATCTTTAACTATGGAGGGTTTTTATGATTGTGATCTTGATAGCACTTGTTGTAGTCATTCTTTTAGTAAGGATATCTATAAGAACCGTACCTCAAGGAGAAGAATGGATTATAGAGAGATTTGGCCGTTATCACAGGACTATAAAACCAGGTCTTGCGTTTATCATGCCTATAGTGGATAGCGTCAGAAACAAAGTCAACGTAAGAGAGCAGTTTTTAGATGTACCCTCTCAAGCGGTTATCACAAAGGACAATGCCATAGTGCAAATAGATGCGGTGTTTTTCTATAGAGTTGTGGATACCTATAATGCTACCTATAATATTACCAATATAAACGCTTCTTTAATACAGCTTGCCAAAACAAATTTAAGAGCTATCATAGGTTCTATGGAATTAGAGCACGCTCTTTCCAATAGAGATGAAATAAACGCAAAACTACGGACAAACTTATCTGGCATAGAAAGCGAATGGGGCATCGTGATAACGAGGGTTGAGATAAAAGATATATTACCACCAGAGACCATTGTAAAAGCTATGGAAAAGCAAATTCAAGCGGACAGAGAAAAAAGAGCTATTATACTTCAATCCGAAGCAAACCGTGAGAAACAAAGGTTAGAATCAGAAGGCTATCTAATAGCCCAGACCAACAGAGCTGAGGCCATAAAAAGAGTAGGTCAAGCTCAAGCGGATGTTATTTCAATGATAGGGCACTCTCTAAAAGAATCCGGAGAAACTGCCGGACTTTTACAACTAGGTGAGCGTTACATTGAGGCTATAAAAGATCTCTCTTATTCAAACAGCTCAAAAGTAGTGATATTCCCTAACGATATAATGAATGTTCTAAAAGGTCTTATAAACAAATGAGTCCCTTTTTGTGGATAATATTAGGGATAATTCTTTGCATTGCTGAAGTTTTTCACCCAGCGATGATACTTTTTCCCATAGGACTTAGTGCTATTGCCACTGGTGTTTTTGGGCTTTTGATAGAGATATTTACTCATACGCCTTTTGATCAGATGATAATTGCTCAGACTATCACTTTTTTCATAGTGAGCGCTTTAAACATATTTATCCTTCGTAAAATCTCAAGACAGTGGAGTATCAGTAAAAGCTCAAAACTATCCCAACCAGAAGACGCTATTTTGGGCAAAGAAGTTTACGCCAAAGAAGATGCAAAAGCCCATGCAATGATAGAGGTAGAAGCCCCAAGTCCTATATTAGGAGTAAGTTTATGGCACGCAGAAGTGTTAGAAGATGTGAAAGAAGGAGATAAGTTGAGAGTTGTTGGTCATAAAGGTGGAGTTTTACTGTGCAAAAGAGAATTATGATACAATATTACTTTATGAGAAAAGTTTTTTTATTTGTAGGTACTTTGTTTTTACTGGCAGGTTGCTCTCATAAAAGCCAAGAACCTGTGCAAAGTCAAAATCAAGCGAGTGAAAAGCCTCCTCAAGCCATCTCTTGCAAAGACTATTGCAAAGATCAGTGCCAAGGACTTCAAAGCTCTTGTGAATCAAACTGCCTAAACGCTTGTTATCCTACCCCGTAAAAAGATTTTGGCATATATTAATAGTATGATTGCTAAGGATTTTGAATATAGCTCGGAAGATGTGATTTGTGAAGGGTTTTTAGCTTATGAAGATAACTCTGATATTAAAAGACCTGGGGTTTTGGTGGTGCCAAACTGGATGGGTCTTAGGGATTTTGTAAAAGAAAAGTGTAAAATACTCGCCTCTTTAGGATATGTGGCGCTGGGAGTGGATGTCTATGGCAAAGGCATAAGGCCAAAAGATACCCAAGAGGCGGCTAAGCTTGCCACATTTTACAAAGAAAATCCAAACACCCTAAGAAAAAGGATGTTAGATGCCTTTGATGCGATAAAAAGCATAGAGCTTTTAAAAGAAAACTATGTAGGGGCTATAGGATATTGCTTTGGAGGTACTGCTGTATTAGAGCTTGCAAGGTCTGGAGCTGATGTAAAAGGAGTGGTGAGTTTTCACGGAGGGCTTGCCACAATGGATGTAAGTAGGAACCCTATAAAAACTAAGGTTTTAGTGTGTCATGGAGTAGATGATCCCTTTGTACCTATAAACCAAGTGCTTGGTTTTATCAAGGAGATGAACGAAAGAAAGGCTGATTATCAAGTCATCATATACTCAGATTCGGTGCACTCTTTCACCGAGCCAGCTGCTGGGTCTGATAAATCAAAAGGCACCGCTTACAACGAGCTTGCGGACAAACGCTCTTGGAATCACATGCTTTTGTTTTTACAAGAGGTATTTAAATGATTTATTTAAAAAGAGTTTACGAGCCAAAAGAAGAGAAAGACGGTATAAGAATACTTGTGGATAGGCTCTGGCCAAGGGGTGTTAAAAAAGAATCCATAGACATATGGTTAAAAGATGTAGCCCCTTCAGAAGAACTTAGAAAAGATTATCATCAATCAAAGGATTTTGAGGCTTTTAAAAAGAAGTATATTGAAGAATTAAAATCAAAAAACTTAGAAGAGCTTATAAATTTGGCAAAATCAAAGGATATAACGCTTGTTTATGCTTCAAAAGATAAAGACAACAACGCTTATGTTTTAAAGGAGTATCTGGATTGGATATTAGAAAGGCAAAGATAAAAGACGCAATATATATCCATGAGCTTATAAACGATTATGCAAAAACCGGTATTTTACTGCCCAAAAGCTTAAATGCCATTTACGATAATATAAGAGATTTTTTTGTAGCTTTTGAAAAAGATAAATTTTTAGGAGTATCGGCTCTTCATATCGTATGGGAAGATTTAGCGGAAGTTAAAAGCCTTGCTGTGAAAAAAGAATATACCGGGAAAGGTATAGGCCGGGCTTTGGTAAATGCATGCTTGGAAGAGGCAAAAGAGCTTGGATTATCAAATGTATTTGTACTTACATATCAAGTAGATTTTTTTAAAAGTCTTGGGTTTGAGATAGTGAAAAAAGAAAGCTTGCCTCACAAAATATGGGGAGAGTGTATAAATTGCTCAAAGTTTCCATCCTGCGATGAAGTATCTATGTTGAAAATATTAAAAGCCTAAAAACCACACCCCCCCACAAACCAGCAACAACACAAATCATCAATCTTTCTATCCCACAAACTTCAGATAAAACGATAAGTATATGGTCTTCATCAAAAAGTTCATATTCTTTATATCCCACATAGTTCATATAAAACACATAAGCGTGGTGAGGACGTAGTCCGAATCCACGGGAGTGTCTCATACTTTATGTAAACTCTCTTACTAAACATTATAACATATCCGGATATAGAATTTTGAGTTGTTGTCGTATGAGATTCCAATCTTTTATAGGTTTAGTCCACTTACTCTCTAGCTCTAGAATAGCACCATAAACAACTTTCAAAAGGCTATCATCATCTGGAAATACTCTTTTAGATCGTAGCAGACTTGTCGTAAGTTTCATGGCCTAAGAAGTCATCAAGTTCTGAGTCCGTGGCATACTTGTCTTCTAAAGCAGCTTCCACTATCTTTGCAAAGGCTTCCTTCAACTCCTACATGTTATTTTAACACAAAAAGATTTACACAATGGAATGGACAGTCCCTAAGATAATATATTTTGTAAATCATTTAAGTCAATGCTTAAAGTTCTTTTAGTGGAGCCTAAATACTCTTAAAAGCGCTTTCTTTCCATGGTTAATATTAATTTTGATATAATAAACTTATGAAAATTGGATTTGTATGCGATAAGAATTCTAATAGAAGTATAATAGCAGAAGCTATAACCTTAAATATATTAAAAGAACTCGGATTAAAAGCAGATGTGTATTCAGCCAGTTTAAAGCCAGATAATATTATAAATGACATTACAATATCGCTGTTAAGAGACAAAGGATTTAATGTAAACAATTTAAAAAACAACACTTTGGAAGATATACCCTATGAAGAGCTTGATATACTTATAGTAATATGCGATAAGATGGATGATACATGTCCTTATATCATATCTCACAAAAGAAGAGAGACTTGGCTCGTGGAAGAGCCGGATCACATATCGAAGGATAGGTTAAACTTTGTTTTTGAAAAGCTTGAAAAACTCATAAAAGAGCTTTTTAAATACGAGCGCAAGTGAAAAAAATTCTTTGGCTTGCTACCAACCAAAACCCAAACTTTGGCGGGCTTGAGCTTCATTCGATAAATTTTGTAAAAGCCCTTGCTCAAAGAGGATTTGATATAGCTCTTTGTGTTTCGAAAGATAGCTATGTGGATAAAAATACTGATGTGGAAAAATATTATACTACCACCAGATACTCTTTTGATTTAAAAGCTTTAAAGGATTTATATAGTTATGCCAAAGATTTTAACCCAGACATCATAGTTTGTAACAATGCAAAAGAATATGAGATATCTTTAATCGTTTCAAGGCTTTTAAGAAAAAAAGTCATAGCCTTTAGACATATGGAAAACCTAAAAAACCCTTTGGTATCAAAATTTATACTATCCAACATGGATTTGGTTTATGTGGTGAGTCATAAGCTTTCAGAAGACCTAATGTTAAAAGGGGTGAAAAGGCAAAAATTAAAAGTCCTATACAATCTCATAAGAGAGGGAAATCCTAAAAAAGAGATAAAAGATGAGATAGTATGCCTTTTCGTGGGTAAAATCACCCCTTCTAAGGGTATATGGGAGTTTATGCATCTGGCAAAATACCTAAAAGATCAAAAAGAGTTTAAGTTTGTGGTAGTGGGTGATGGGGATAGTTTAGATGAGGTAAAATCTTTTTCTAAAAAACACGGGCTAAATGTGGATTTTGTAGGATTTCAGAAAGATGTTTATCCCTTTTATCAAAAGGCTGATGTGGTTTATGTGTTGTCAAAATACGACGAGGCAATATCGAGAGTAGCCATAGAGGGTCTTGCCAACGGTTGTGCTGTTGTGGGCTCAAAAATAGGAGGTATAAAAGAAACTATCGAAGAAGGATTAAACGGGTTTTTAGTGAACCCAGAAGATATAGATGCTTTGAAAGATATAACGCTTATATTCAAAGATAAAATATTTTTATCGAAAGCCCAAAGACGCTCTTTTGAGATATACCAAGAGAGGTTTTTAGAAAAAGCTATGATAGATGCTTTTGAAAAGGATATAATATATTTATGAAATGGCTTATTGAGTTTTTTAGAAAACTTTTTAAAGTGGAATCAAAACAAGAATACGCTTATAAATTGACGATAAATTTTATAAAACAGTTTGGCTTTGATAAAAACAGTAAAGAAGAGCTAAACTTTTTTTATATACTTTTCTTGGAATGGGGGAAAACCAAAAATGGCATGAAAAACCTCTACGAGTTTCTAAATCATGCATACATCGTTTTTTCAAAGCTTTTAAGAGCTCAAGAAGGCACTTTAAAATCTATAGATCCAGATGTAGTAGAGGCTTCTAAAAACAAAAAGCATGTGTTTAAGCTTATGGAGTTTAGCATATCAAAAGCTGAAAACAAAACCAACTTTGAAAAAACATTGGAAGCGATAGATAAAGAAGAAGTGCTGAACAATAGTCTCCCCTCGGTAATTATAAGATTTTTAATACCGCTTTTGATAGACAACATCAATAAAATAGACATGAGGAAAGATCTATCTAAGTTTGCCAATGTAATAGATTTTTATAGAAGCATTGTAAATCAAGAGATTATGACATTTTTAGAAAATGTGTTTGGCACATATTTAAATATTTATATAGCCTACAAAAATGATATAGAAACGTTTGCCATGGAAACTATTCAAGATTTCCCAAATTTTATAGAAAATTTTAAAGAGGATAAGGAGACTGTCAAGGTCTTTATAAAAAATGTAGCCTCCTCTTATATACTTTTTCATATAAACGTTTATCACGATTATTCTGAGGAGTTTAGAGAATATTTCGGCTCTCTTCTTAAAAATCTAAAAACAAGATACAAAGAAGATGAGGCGCTACTTCAGGCAGTTTTGATGGTGCTTCCTTTGATACTAAAATTATCAAACTCTTTAAATGATATTACTATGTTTGTGCAAATGTTGGATGAATACATAGTGGATTTTATCGAAATAGCAAAATCAGAGCAAGTTCAGGCGAGATTGAAGGAGAATAAGATGTTTTTTTATGCCTCAAAAAAGGTAAAAAGAGATATTTATACTGCAGAAGCTCTTCTTATAAACTATGTAGCTTACGCTTTACCTACGCTTTTAGAAACTTGTAAATCTATAGAGCTATTTGAATATTGTAAAACTCTAGTAAAAGAGCTTATGAGTACTTTCATGGATGTGGAGATAGGTTTTTATTATGTATATGTGGTATTACCAAGATGGTTAAAAGCTGATAAAGACCAAGATAAGATATACGATATGCATGAGAAATTAAAAAGGCTATTATACCCACTTCAAAAAGATGTTAATGAACTTGTGAGATTTTTCTATTTTGATTTTAAAGATTATATGGTATAAATCATCTTATTTGTGATAAATTTGGTTTATATTGATTTATATGGAAGACCAGGTAAAAGATCTATCGGTTGAGCTTGATAGGTTCATGATAAATAGTATCAAGAGTATGATAATCTCCAAAATCGATGAATTAAAAGACGCAACTAAAGATGAGGATTTAGAGAAAGCTATATTGCATGTGGAAAAGGTTACATATTACACTATTAGATTGAGAGACCTCGAAAGGAGAGTAAAGAACAATACATTCAATGGACATTTTATAAATGCTGAGATGACCATAGTCAAAATATTAGAGAGCATAGTAAAAGATATAGAGTCTGCAGAACAGATAGACAATAGGCTAAAATTAGGTCATATAAAGCTAAACATTTATGAAGGCCTAAACCAAATCACTGCCATAATGGAAAAATATCTTTGAATTATTTCATATACACTCTTATGCTTAGTTTTCTGTCATCTTTTGAATGCTTATCTATTCGGCTTGGCATCCAGGTTTTGTTTGCTTTTAATACAAGGAATGAATATGGGTTTAAATATAGGTTTGCTTTTTTACATACAGTTTGGTATTGAGGATAAGCTTTTACACATATGTGTCTTGGCAGGTTTTCATTATCAATGAATATATAAAGAGGGTTTTTAAAGGTGTCAAACTCCACTATACCCCCCATCCAATGATCTTGATAATATCCTATGGTTCTTGGTTTTGAGATATAGCTTTTATGCCACAAACTCACAAAGGGTATATAGAAAATACTACTAAAAAACATTATAATACTTATACTAAAAGCCAAAAAACTTAGATTTTCGTAAGAATAAGTATGATACCTAAACATCTTGTGTCTTATTTTTTCAAAATAATTTTCTACACTTATCGCTAATATGAAAGCTAAGAAAAGGCTTACAAAAAAAGCTGATATTCTATTGTGAATAAAGTGAATATAAAGAGGTAGGTGTATAAGATAGACTGAGTATGTGAAGTTTCCCAAAAACGATTCTATAAGAGAGCGTCCATTTTCTCCAAGATAAAATACAAGATATCCAAGCGCTGACATAGATAGTATATAACCCACAGAAGGATTTAAGAAAATAGGCACATAGCATATATAGATATAAAAAGCTATGGATAGGATAAACAATTTTCTTGATTTTGGTATTTGGCTTTTATAAAGATATACAAATATACCTATTAAGAATGGTAAAAGGCAGACATCCAACACCGAATAAAGATAAAGATGAAAGAAGTTGTGAGTGTTGAATAAAAACGATGCTTCGTCAAACTTTAAAGCACTCATTAAAAAAAGTCCAAAAAATCCTAAGAAAAATAGGTAAGAGTACTTTCTATAAAAACTCAAAATAGCTCCGATGGGATAAAACACCACATCATAGCAAAGCGTCCAAGATTGGGGAATTAAGAGCGATGCGAAAAGATGGGTTTTCTCTGCATCAAAAAACGCTAAAAGCCCGTAAGGTAGAAGGGTATTGTAAATCAAAAATCCAAGGTTTACATGGGGTCTTAAAAGCACAAAAAAACCTAAAAATACCACTATATAAAGAGGATAAATCCTGGTGTATCTTGTAATAGTAAAGTGTATTAGAGCTTTTAGATTTGGGTTTTTATACTTTGATGTAGATATGTTTGCCACCAAGTACCCACTTAACATAAAAAAACCAAACACCGCCACGTGTCCGTCCCCTAAGAAGTAAAAGTGAGGGTTTTTAAAAATATGTAAAAATATGGGAGCCAACACATGATTGAAAAAAACTCTGTAAAACCCAAAGTGCGTATCCATAACGCTAAGGGCAAATATAACTCTTAGGTATCCAAGCGTTGGTTTGTTCATACTTAATATTATATCCTTATGATAAACCCTATGGAAAAAGAACCTGCATTTGGGTAAAATACCTTCCATGAGATACTACGATATTGTCATAGTAGGTGGCGGAGTTTCTGGGCTCTCTTGTGCTATTATATTGGGCTCGGGTTTAGAGCATGAGTTAGAATTTATAAAGGGCAAGTCTGTGCTTATAATAGATGATGATAGTTCTGATCTTAAAAAAGCTAAGCTAAACAATGTGCCTGGTATAAAAAGAGGCACTGCTGGAAAAGAGCTTTTAAATGAACTTAAAAATCAGATGAAAGAATACTCCATTAAAATACTTCAAGATTCTGTGATAAGCATAAAAAAAGATGGGGAATTTTTTATAAACACCAAAGAAAATAAAACCATTCAGGCTCAAGTTTTGGTATTAGCCACTGGTTTTAAGGCTTTTAATATAGAAGGGCTAAATCTAAAAGTGATGGAAAACCCGCTCTCTCCAAAACCTGCAAGAGTGATGATAGAAACCACAAAAAACTATGAGGCGATAGATAACACCGGGGCTGTGGTAGAAAATCTCTATGTGGCTGGGCTTTTGGCTGGGTTTAGCTCTATGTATGCCTGTGCGTCTGGTTCTGGGGTGCAGGTGGCTATAAACATTCTAAACAAATACGCTGGTAAGCCTGTGGTTATCCATGATATACCAGGTTGATTTGTGATATAATATTATTCATGTCAAAAGCTATAAAACTTTTGTTTTTATTTGTTTTAGGTAGTGCATCTATAGCACTTGCTTGGCATAGAAAGTATGAATCTATGTCAAATTGCGATGTAAACAGCATCACAGCAAATGCCGGCTCTTATGTAGGCAATATTGAGGATATAAAAGTATCTCACACGCGAAAAGGTTGTGTTTATACCGTAAAGGGAAGCTCAGGGGTTGCAAAGTTTGACAACGACGGAAACCTTATGTATTTTAAGAAGAAAAGATGAAAGTAGTGGTACTTGGTTCTGGGGCAAGAGAGCATGCGATAGTTTGGAAGTTATCCCAAGATAATACCATAAAAGAAATATTTGCAATACCTGGAAACGCCGGGACTTCAAAAATAGCCAAAAACATAGACATGTATGATATAAAAGACATAGCAAACTTTGTAAAAGAAAATAAGATAGACTTGGTAATACCCGGTCAAGAGGTTTATTTGGTAAATGGTATAAAGGATATACTCGGTGGTATAGAAGTGTTTGGGCCCTCTAAAAGAGCTTCAATGCTCGAAGGTTCAAAAGACTTTGCCAAGGCTTTTATGACAAAATACGACATACCCACCGCCAACTACAACTCCTTTGAAGACCCGAAAAAAGCTTTGAGGTTTATAGAAGACATAGGATATCCAGCGGTTATAAAGGCGGACGGGCTTGCTTCCGGAAAAGGTGTGGTAATAGTACATTCTAAGCAAGAAGCCTCAAAAGTGTTGCAGGATTTTATGGAAGATAAAGTATTGGGAGAATCCGGTAAAAAAGTGGTGATAGAGGAGTTTTTAGAAGGGGAGGAAGCCTCTTACATCATAGCTATAAAAAACGGCGTTTACGGAGTTATGCCCACTTCCCAAGACCATAAGAGATTGAAAGACAAAGACGAAGGACCAAACACCGGTGGCATGGGCGCGTATTCCCCAGCCCCTATCATCAACGAAGAGATGGATAAAAAAATAAGAAATAAGATAGTGGAGCCTGTTTTAAGAGGATTGGAAGAAGAAGATTTTCACTATGAAGGGTTTTTGTATATAGGACTTATGATATCAAAAGGTGAGCCTTATGTGTTAGAATTCAACGTGAGGTTGGGAGACCCAGAGACCCAAGCTATTATATTAAGACTCGATAAAAATCTCTTAGATATAATACAAAATCCTAAAAGCCTAGATAAAACCATTTCCCCCGATTGGTCAGTGTGTGTGGTGATGGCTTGTAAAAACTATCCCTACGGAGGATGCGAGCCTATCCCTATCAGAAATTTAGAAAAAGCCCAAGAGAACGGCTCTATCATATTTCACGCAAATACAAAACTTATTGATGGAGAAGTCTATGCGATGGGAGGAAGAGCTCTTAGCGTATGTGACAAAGACAAAGACCTAAAAAAAGCCTTAGCAAAAGTTTATGAAAGTGTAAACCTTATTGACTTTAAGGATGCGGTGTATAGAAAAGACATTGCTCAAAAAGCTTTTAAATACCTATGAGAGTTTTTAGGCTTTTAGTATTGGTTTTATCTTTATTTATTGTATATTCATGTTCTCAAAAGCCTATAAACGCAAAAACCATAAACATAAACAACACCAAAGTTTCTGTGTATTTTTCCCCAAATGGCGGTGCGTCGGATGCCATTATCCGTCAGATAGAAAACGCTCACTCATACATAGATATAGCGATGTATGCCTTCACCTCAAGACCCATAGGGCAAGCCCTTATAGACGCTTACAAAAGAGGAGTAAAGGTAAGGCTTGTGATGGACGTACATGAAGCTAACACAAGGTATTCAAGGTCAAGGTTTTTTTACAAAGCAGGCATTCCGATAAAGACTCTACCCGTAGAAGAGACCCGTTTTGTAAAAGGGCTTATGCACAACAAATTTGCGGTGATAGATGGTTCTGAGGTAATAACCGGATCTTACAATTGGACAGCTTCCGCTGAAAAACTAAACTATGAAAACCTTCTCATCATAAGAAGTCCAGAGCTTGCAAAAATATACCAAAAGTATTTTGACTGGATGTATTCCATAGGCAACGATTTTACCCCCAAAGAGGACAACCGATGATAGAGGGGATTTTACTAAGTATTTTCGGATATCTTTTGGGCTCTATACTATTTGCTAAAATCATAGCAAGCTATAAAGGTATAGACATAACATCAGTAGGGAGTAAAAGTGCAGGAGCTACAAACATCACCAGGACTCTGGGTAAAAAATATGGAGCCATAGTGTTTTTGTTAGACGCCTTTAAGGGGTTTTTGATAGCAATCCTTGATAGATTTTATATAGACCCTCATTCTATTTTCTTTGGAATTGTGATGGTATCTCCTATGATAGGGCATATATATCCTTACAAGGAAGGGTTTAAAGGGGGTAAAGGGGTAGCCACCGCTTTTGGAGTGGTATTTGGTATAGCGCCTATTTTAGCCTTAAAGATGTTTTTGATTTGGGCTATCGTATTTTATGCATTTAGGTATGTATCTGTGGCATCTATAAGCTCTGTGTTGGTGGGGTATTTTTTGTTTTTAAAAGGAGATTTTACCACCGCTCAAAAGCTTGGAGCCACTTTTATAGGATTTTTGATACTCTACAAACACAAAGACAACGTTTTTAGGCTTTTAAAAGGAGAAGAAAACAGATTTAAATGAGCGTGTTTATAGCGGTACTTCATTGGCCCGCCACGGATAGATTTGGAAACAGGATTATCACATCCTTTACTACGTTAGACCTTCACGACATAGCAAGACCCGCTAAAACCTACGATGTGAGTTGCTACTACATAGCCCATCCGGTGGACGCCCAACGAGAGATCATTCAAAGACAGATAGATTATTGGACTTCCGAGGAAAACAAAGAAAAGCAGTTTACTCGTTATGAGAGCGTATCCTTGGTAAAACTCGTCTATAACTACGAAGAGGTGATAGAGGACATCATATCCACAACGGGTAAAAAACCCATCACCGTAGGCACAGACGCCAGAACTTATCCAAACACTATATCTTATAATACACTTTCGAATATGATAAAAACCCAAGACAAGGATTTTTTGATAATATTTGGCACCGGATACGGCATACCAAAATCCCTTATGGATACTTTTGATTTTATATTAGAACCTGTTTACGGAGCGTCAGATTGGAACCATCTTTCAGTGAGAAATGCGGTGGCTATAATACTAGACAGGCTTCTTAGCAAGAATAGGTGTTAGATGCTTTATTGGCTTGGTATAGTCCTTAAAAATCATATATTTGTATTCAACGTTTTAAGATATATCACTTTTAGAGCTCTGATGGCAGTTATCATAAGTTTTCTTATCACCCTCGTAATAGCCCCTATTTTTATGGAAAAAATCACCGCCCTAAATCGCCTATACGGAGGGTATGTCAGAGAGGACACCCCTGAGTCCCATTCAAAGAAAAAGTTTGTCCCTTCCATGGGTGGGCTTATAATAGTTTTAAGCCTTGAAATAACGATATTTTTACTGATGAGGTTGGATATCCCGCAAACTTGGATTGTGGCTTTTACGGTGTTTGGATTTGGAGCCATTGGATTTTGGGATGATTTTGTAAAGATGAAAAACAAAAAGGGCATATCCGCAAAAACCAAGATGATAACCCAGATAATGGTGAGTTTGATAAGCGCTTTGATGCTGTATTTTTGGGTGCATATAGATACAAACCTTTATTTTCCTTTTTTTAAAAGCCTAAAACTTGACCTTGGGGTATTTTACATATTATTTGTGGTGTTGGTGTTGGTGGCTACTTCCAATGCGGTTAACCTCACGGATGGGTTGGATGGGCTTGCGATAGTCCCAGCTATGACCACAGCCTTTGCAGTGGGAATACTATCCTATACAGCGGGAAACGTCATATTGGCAAGATATCTTGAAATTCACTATGTGGAAAATGCGGGAGAATTGGCGGTGTTTGGTATGGGGATAGTGGGGGCAGGACTTGGTTTTTTGTGGTTTAACTCCTTTCCCGCTCAGATGTTTATGGGGGATGTGGGGTCTTTGGGACTTGGAGCTGCTATAGGAATGATGGGAGTTATGTCAAAACAAGAGCTAAGCCTCATAATAGCGGGTGGAGTATTCGTGGTGGAGGCTTTGAGCGTCATATTGCAAGTATCTTATTTTAAGCTAACCAATGGTAAGAGGATATTTAAAATGGCACCTATTCATCATCACTTTGAGCTAAACGGCACCCCAGAGCCTAAAATCGTGGTTAGGGTTTGGATTATATCCATTCTACTTGCAATTTTTACCATAGCCACATTAAAATTAAGATGATGATAAACGCTCAAACGCTTTGTTATGGTATATTTGGATATCCGATAAGGCATAGTCTATCCCCTGTTTTTCAGTCTTGGGCTTTTAAGAAAAAAAACATAAACGCCGTGTATATACCTTTTGAGGTAAAACCTGATGACTTAGAGATAGCCACAAAAGGTGCAAAAGCGATGTCTATAAAGGGCTTAAACATCACTATCCCTCACAAAGAGAAAATTCTTGATTTCGTGGACGAGGTATCTCTTGAGGTGCAAAGAATAGGCTCTTGCAACACGCTTTTTATAGAAGATAAGATAAAAGCTTACAACACGGATTTTGTAGGTTTTAAAAAATCTCTTGAAGAAAAAACATCTTTAAAGAATAAAAAAGTGCTTGTGCTTGGTGCAGGTGGAACCACAAAGGCAGTGCTATATGCCCTAAGCCTTGAAAATGCAGAAATTTATTTATTCAATAGAACCATTGAAAAAGCCTTAGAGCTTAAAAAAGTTTTTGATATAGAGGTGATTAAAAGCCCAGAAACAATGATAAAGCAGGTGGATATCATAGTAAACACCACATCGGTGGGTCTGAAAGAAGAAGATAAGCCGTTGTTTGATTATAATCTCATAGAACCTCACCACGTCGTGTTTGATGTAATCTACAAAGACACCCCTCTTGTAAAGTCCGCCAAAGAAAGAGGTGCCATAGCGATAAACGGCCTAAACATGCTCATATACCAAGGCTTAGAGAGTTTTAAAATATGGACTTCTGTGGATGCGTCAAGCCTTGCGGAGGATATAAAAGCCCTTTTAAATGCCATCTAAGACTTTTTCTTTTACTTGCTTTTTGAAAATGGATTTGTTTATGGCATCTAAGAAAGCGTTGGCGCTTGCTCTTACGATATCTGTGTCTGTGAAAGCTCCGGAAGATTTGATGCCGTCAAACTCTATAAGCACTCTTGCTTCTGCCTGGGCGTCTGTGTTTGGTGTTAGAGCTTTTATAGAATAATCTAAAAATCTTACCTCTTGAGGCAGTACTTTTTCTATGGCTTTTATCACCGCATCCACTGGGCCGTCTCCTGTGGCAGTGTATATCTTCTTTTCGCCATTTACAAGCAAACTCACCGTGGCAGTGGGTAATATGTTGTCTCCAGTTTGCACTTGGAAGCTTATGAGTTCAATAGTTTTTTGGTCTTGTTTTAATACATCTTTGTAGATGAGAGCTTCTATATCTTCATCGTATATGTATTTTTTCTTATCAGAAAGTGCTTTAAACTCTTCAAATAGCTTTTCAAATTCTTGTTCAGTTAGCTCTATACCAAGCTCCGTGATACGCGATTTCAAAGCATGTCTTCCGGAGTGCTTGCCAAGGACTACTCTGTTTGATGGAAAACCTACATCTTCTGGTCTCATAATCTCATAAGTCATGGGGTTTGATAATACACCGTGCTGATGGATGCCGGACTCATGGGCAAATGCGTTGTCGCCTACTACAGCTTTATTGGGTTGGACAAAACTGCTGGTAATTCTGCAAAGCAATCTGCTAGTCTTGTATATTTCTTTTGTATTTACACTCGTATAAAGACCATCAAAATACTCTTTCCTTACCCCAAGAGCCATCACTACCTCTTCAAGGCCTGCATTGCCCGCTCTTTCTCCAATGGCGTTTATTGTACATTCTACCTGTCTTGCACCGGCTTTTAAAGCCATCAAAGAATTGGCTGTGGCCATGCCGAGATCATTGTGACAGTGCACGCTTATGATAGCTTTATCCATGTTCGGTACATTTTCTCTTATGGATGATATAAGCTCGTAAAACTCCAAAGGTGTGGCATATCCTACGGTATCTGGAATATTTATCGTAGTAGCTCCTTGTTTTATGGCTTCTTCTATGATCTTATATAAAAACTCTTTTGAGCTTCTGGTGGCGTCTTCACAGGAAAACTCCACATCATCGGTGAAGTTTCTGGCGTATCTTACCGCACTTTTAGCAAGCTCCAACACTTCCTCTTTTGTCTTTTTTAACTTATACTGCATGTGTATATCGGATGTGGCTATAAAGGTGTGTATGCGTTTTCTATCGGCGGGTTTCAGAGCTTCGGCAGCTCTTTCTATATCCTTTTCGTTTGCTCTGGCTAAAGAGCAGACTGTTGGGCCTTTTACCTCTTGGGCTATACTGTATATCGCTTCAAAATCTCCTTTGGAAGCTATGGCAAAGCCTGCTTCTACGATATCCACCCCAAGGCGAGCTAACTGGTGAGCCATTTGGAGCTTTTCATCTATAGTCATAGAAAAACCGGGGGCTTGCTCCCCGTCTCTTAACGTCGTATCAAATATATATACTCTTTTGTTATCCATAAAAATAATATCTAATTACTTATATTAAAAACTATGAAACTAATCAGTTTGTATTTGCCCCCGCTGTTCCCGTGCTTGTGGTTGCTCCAGAGGAGTTATTGTCTGATTTTTTCCCTGGTGGCGGAGGGGTGTAGGTGATGTATTTACCTGCTAATTGATCTGTGATATATGTAGTAGCTTGAATTACTACACTTCTTGTGACATTGTCAAGAGAGAGATTATGGGATATACTCCAGCCTCCAGCAGCTCCAGCCATACCTGCTCCTCCTGCTCCTCCTATACCCCATGAAGTTTTGGAGCTATCAGCTTGGAATGTTTTGGCTAACACAGTTTCTGCAGTGTTCGGATTTAATATACTTACATCCACTCCTAATTGAGCTTCTTGTTTTCTTTCTGATATAAGACCAAGCACTGGTATAAGCCCAGCTCCCAGAGCACCGCCTGAAGTAGAAAGGCTTATGGATGTAACATCTCCTGTTATCATATAATCTATGTGTGGCGGTTTTACCGTTTGCCCTGTAGCTGATAAAAGAGCTTGCATTTTCTTATAAGCCTTTAAATCTATAATATGAAAACAATTTGTAGACTGAAGGGCTGTGGTAAACATGTTGGCTACGCCTTTTCCCACAGAAGATATACCACCACTTCCAGCAAACAAAGCTGCCAATGCTGCAAAACCTCCTTGCGGTGAATTTGGGGCTTTGCAAGCCGCCGCTTTACACCCAAAATCCATAATAGCTATATTGTAAACGGGTGTAGAGCATCTTGGCACAGGTATCTGTACTTCCTTCACCTTTGTATCTGCAAATGCTGTTGATACGTTGTAAACTTGTCCTAAGAGCCCTAAAACTGACACGCTTAGTGTTAAGACACTTCTTTTTAACATAAACACCTCCTATGATTTATATTCATTATAACATGATAAAATAAAATATGTGGAGCTAAATTTAATATTTGAGATTTTTAAGAACGAATTAGAGGTAAAGTTTATACCAAAAAAAACCATATCTTTTTCACTGAGGCAGCTCTATGAACTCATAAAATCCGGGACAAATTTATACACAGCTCTTGATATTCTCATAGATTTACAAGATTTGGAGGCTCTTAAAAAAGTCTATGAAGAAGTTAAAAAAGATATAGAAATGGGAAAACCCCTTCACAAGGCTTTTGATAGAAAGCCATTTCCAGAGATTTTAGCGAATATGCTATATGCGGCTGAGACTTCAGAAAACCTTGAAAATGTGTTTAAAACTACTGTAGAGTTTTTAGACAATATAGATTCTTATAAATCAAAGATTATCTCAAAAGCTGTATATCCAAGTATCGTAATGGTTTTTAGCATAATAGCAGTGCTTATATCTGTAAACTATGTGATACCTCGGATAAAAGATGTGCTTAGCTCTTTTGGAACAAAGCTTCCCACTATCACAATCGTCCTCATGTATTTTGCAAAATTTATTGTGCTTATGCTTTATATAAGCCCGCTCCTTGTTTTTGGGTTTTTATTAAAAGAAAAAATCTTTTCTAAAAAAAAGATAGATTATTTTTATACGAGAATACCTTTTTTGGGAGCAATTGTGCTTTATTTTGAACTATCTAAATTTTTGTATGCGATGAGCCTTATGCTCAGTTCAAACTCTTCCATAGGCATATCCATAAGAGTGTCCATTCAGACTGTAAGTAATACTTTCATAAAAGACAAACTATCTACCATAGAACAAGATATATATCATGGTATTAGTTTTTCTCAAGCACTCTCTAAGACAGCACTTTTTAAAAAAAGCGTAATATCGGTGATTAAAAATGGTGAATACACAGGGGATCTAAAACATGCCCTTAGCACTTCTTACACAATATACGAGCAGCTTTTAAACAAACTGATAAACACATTTGTAGCAAGCTTAGAGCCCTTAGCTACCCTTGTAATAGGAGTACTGGTGAGCCTTGTAGTGCTTTCAATCATGCTTCCTATAGTAGATATAAGCTCTTCAGTGCATTAGATATAAACTTAAAAGTACGCTTAAAAGTACAGGAATTGTGAGTAAGATCCCCACTTCTATATAATATGCATATGATATGTCAAGACCTTTTTTATTTAACACATGAAGCCAAAGCATAGTAGCCAAAGACCCGATGGGTGTTATCTTGGGTCCTATGTTTGTACCTATCACATTAGCCAAAGCCAATGTATGCTCCAACGGATAGTTTAGATTTAGAGCTTTTAAGTTTAAATTTATTATCATCACTGTAGGTAGGTTATTTATAAGGGCAGACATAAGCCCTGAAAGTATACCTATGCCCATTATGCCAGCAAGATTTCCAAAGTGTATTATATATCTCATAAAATCCGGCAATATTTTAACAAACACATAGTTTTGGACTCCAAACACAGTCACATACATACCTATAGAAAATATAAGTATCTGCCAAGGAGTTTCCTTAAAAAGGATATGCGAAAGATTTATTTTTTTGTTTTTAAGGCTTATAAGTGATAACATGAAAGCCCCACCTATGATAACAAAGGATGTAGGAATATGAAATATGTGAGAGACCATAAGGAAACATATCACCAAAATTCCCACAACCCATGCGCTTTTAAAAAGAAGTTTATCTTTTATAGCTTTTTCTGGAGGCTTATCCTCTAAAATATCTTTTGGAAATGTTTTTGGAATATATCTTTTATAAAAAGCATATAAAACTATTATGGATACCGTTATAGCCACTAAATTTACTAAAAACATATTTTTAAAATAATCCAAGAAGCTTATGTGAAAGAAATCTGCTGTTATAATGTTTGTAAGATTTGATATCACAAGCCCAAGACTGGCGGTGTCTGATATAAACCCTCCCCCCATCATAAAAGCTTTTGCCTGATCTTCTTTTAAATCTAAATGTTTTATCTTAGAGTATATAATGGGAGTGAGCATGAGTGCTGCTCCGTCGTTGGCTAAAAATATCGCCATAAAAGCACCAATCAGTAGCATGTAGATATAGAGCTTGTGCCCGTTTTCATTAGCTTTATCTATAGCTTTTAAAGAGATCCATTCAAAAAATCCTATATGATCAAGCATGATAGATATAAACACAATGCCAATGAAGGCTAAACTTGCATCCCATACGATATCTATAACTGTATATATATCTTTTAAGCTCACAAGCCCAAGCAAAAAACTAATGATAGCACCAAGGCTTGCGGAAAATCCAATAGGAATACCTTTGGGCTGTCTTATGATTAGGAACATAGTTAGTCCAAAAACTACTACGCTTTCAATTTCTTCTAACATAAAAAATATTTTATATAAATTTTTTAGATTTGTTATGATGTTATATCACATAGACATCGTCAGTTTTTATTACCTCTTTGTTTTTAGTACCGATGATGTTTTTTAACTCTTTAGAAGAGTATTGAACTTTACCTTTCCCTATAAGAATATTTTGAGTATCCAGTATGCTTACGATATCTCCTTTTTTGAAGTTTCCGTCAAAAGATTTTATACCGATTGCCAAAAGTGCTTTTCTACTAAGGAGTGCTTTTTTTGCACCTTCATCCACATATATAATTCCTTTGGAATAAGAAGCCAAAGCCGATAAATCTTTTAGTCTTAATTTGGAGTTTTCTAAAGGTAGTATTTTAGTGCCTATAGCTTTTTTATCATATATATCTGTTAATTTTTGGCTTTTAGAAGCGATAAATACCTCAATGCCAATTTTTGATGCAAGTATAGAAGCTTGAAGTTTACTGAGCATTCCTCCACTTCCAAAGGTGCTTTTGGACGGGTTTACGTTTTCCAAGGCTTTTTCAAAGTTTTCTACATACTCTATAAGGGTGGTGCCGTCTTTCGTATAGAGTCCCCCAGCCGTGGAGAATATGATGAGTTTTGAAGCCCCTCCCATATAAGATACGTATACGCTCAAAAAATCGTTGTCTCCAAATATAAGTTCTTCGGTAGCCACTGCATCGTTTTCGTTTATGATGGGTATAGCATTATTTTTCAAAAGACCTATGAGCGTCTGTTTGGCGTTTAAAAACATGTCGGATTTTGTGAATATATCAGAAGTAAGAAGCATCTGACTTATGGTCAGATTGTAATTGGAGAATATATTATCGTATAAAGACATTAGTCTCGATTGGCCTACAGAGGCTAAAATCTGTCTTGACAAGATACTATCTGGGCTGATATTTAGGCATTTTCTACCCGCCATCACAGCTCCTGAAGAGACTATGATGAATTTTAACCCTTGTTTTTGAAGGGTTTTTATATCTTCTGCTAAAGAAGACAAAAAACTTATATCAAAATCCCCCCCTTTTGTGGCCAATACATTTGAGCCAATTTTTATGGTAAAAATCATCTAATTATATGTTTTGAAGAAGCGGTTTTAGTTTTCTCTCCACTTTTGGATTTGTGATAAGGGTTTTCTTTCTCAGTCTTCTCTTCCTATCTTTCGGTTTCCTTGTGTTGTAGTGGCTTCCATTGGCTTTGGCTCTTTTGATATGGCCATTGGCGGTTATTTTAAACCTCTTAGCCATAGTTCTATTGGTCTTCATCTTCACTTTCATATAAAACCTCCAAATGGTGTTTAGGCATATTATTATAACCTATTTTTTCTTAGGAAGTAATGTAAACATCAAAAAAATATTTTCTTTGACTGGGGCTTTTTCCAATATCCCTACATCTGATAGTTCAGATATTATCCTATCCGCAAGTTTGTTTCCAAGTTCTGGGTATATGTTTTCCCTTCCTCTAAATC
>CAZDZN010000009.1:22100-27157 GCA_964509905.1 uncultured Aquificaceae bacterium | reverse complement strand
CTTCTGGCACAGAGTCAAACTTCGTCTCGATGGCCATCAGTACAAACTCCCTCGCTTCTTCTAACAAACCTCTTTTATAAAAAGGATCGCTTTCTATCTCTTCTTCTGTAAGCAACAATTTCATATCTTCTACCTCCAACGCTTTCTTCAATAAATTTCGCTTTCTTAATAAAATTGTCAATAGTTTTACATATCTTATTCTATTTCTTTTATTTAATATTCTTAGCCTTTTGGATATCTTTTCAAAAAATGCAATGGGATCTTTTATATTACATACGGTGGATAGCACCACATCCGCTGGGTTATCGCTTTGCATCAAAGATTCACAAGGTATGTTTTTGACGTTTATAAGTCTATAGCGGTATGCAAAATCGATATCTTGGATCTCGCTATCTATATTCATACTTTCATCTCCAAAGTATAAAACCACTTAAATTGTGTTTCTATCTGCAAATGTGGATTTGATGATAGAGTAGTACTGAATCATCCTATAAGGCATCATATTGTAATTGGTGGATTGAAATTCTACATGTAAGATACTACCATTTATAAGCTCTAATACAAAATCTGGTTTTAGCTGGAAATCCTGATACTCTGTGTGAATGATGGCTTTTGCTTCAATATTTACCAAAACTTTTACAAAATTTTTAGGCAGCTCCTCCATAAGCTCCTTCATAGAAAGGTCGTAGGGGAGTGTTATATGTTTCCATTTTTTTTCATGTGTTAAACGGATTTACTTTCCCTTGATAAGAATCCATCTCAATAAGTTTCTTTTCAATAGCCTCTCGCACCTCTAATTTTTTGGCAAACGTGCAGTAATCTGGGGCGATAAGCCTATCTGGTTCCACTTCACCGGTGAGCCTATGGATCACCATATCTTTTGGAAGAATCTCTATAATTTTAGCAGCTCTATAAGCATATTCTTCAAGGCTTAAAAGCTTGAAAGGGGTTTCTAAATAATCTTTTGCCATCTTGGTGTTTTTTATGATATGAAGAGGGTGTATTTTTACCCCATCTGTTTTTAAAGCCGTGAGAAGCTTAGCAGACTCCAAATTGTCTTCTAAGTCTTCTTGGGGAAATCCTACAATAAGATGACCGCAGATATTTATACCTTTGTAGTTTCTTGTGCGAAGCACCGCATCCACAAAATCCGATGCCCCATGAGCTCTATTTATCCATCTTAGTGTATGATAATGAGCACTTTGAAGGCCGTATTCTATCCATACATCAAGTTTATCCGTATAAGTTTGAATGAGTTCTAAAACATCGTTTGGTACACAATCTGGTCTCGTGCCTATGTCTATCCCCACAACACCCGGAAACTCAAGAGCCACATCGTATACGGATTTTAAAAAATCTACGCTTTCGTATGTGTTTGAATAGGATTGATAATAAATATAGAAATATATATTGTCCCCGTAGCGTCTTTTAGCTTGAGCTATACCAGAGGTTATTTGCTCTCTTAAATCCATAATAGGGGATATGTGAGCTGGTCTTGTACCAGTAAGACAATACGTACATCCACCGGTAGCTTTCGTGCCATCTATGTTGGGACAGGTAAATGGAAGAGCTACAGTGATCTTTTGCACCCTACAACCAAACTTTTGCTTAAGATAATCCTTCAATGTATATATACGCTCTGAGGTTGCTATCATGACTTTAAAATATATGCTTTTCTTTTAATTTGGCATGAGATACTACACTTTTTCTATGGTAGTTTTTATATCAAGAGGTTTGCCCCAGTAGAGCGAAGAAGTTATAATGTCTACACCGGTTTTTGCATGCTCTTCCACATTATCAATATTCACACCCCGGCTATACTTATCAAAGAAAGGCTCTTAAAGCTATTTCTATGCTCTATAATCTCTTTTACATCCTCCTCTTTTGAGGATACTTCTATGCCTATGTTTTTACCACCAGATTTTTTCTTAAAAACTACAAAACTCTTTAAAACCTCTTCAAAACCTACAAATACCACATGCTCTTTGAATATTAGTATCGTATCAGACAAAGATATTCTATGAGGTATAGCCCCGCCTATCAAAATAGCTTTTGTTACAAATTTTTTTGGTAAAAGGAATATATTTTCTGGTGGTAGATATCGAAATATCTTTGTTTCTTGGCTTTTTGCACAAAATTATAAGTTCTTGTGGCAATACCGCTCATATACTCAAGCATGCTTAGAGATATCCTCCAGGCTTTATGTATGTCCGTGGCTTTGCCAACCCCCAGAGATTATTTCATCACTTTTGTTCAAAATAGTCACATATTCTAAGCTTGATATAGTTTTATCTCAAACCTTTCAAAGATCTTTTTAACTTCTTCCACACCACCCAAAACACCATCTTCCCTTGATGCAAAAGATATCTTGGCTTCTCCTTTTACGTTCAGCACAAAACTCGCCAAACCAAAAAGTGGCAAATCCTCACTTATTATAAAATCAATCTCATTTTGGTAAAAATAAACCATATTTTACCTCCGTTATATATTTTAGCATATAACCATTTATTTAGTTTTTGAATTCGCTATATACATAAAAACATATTGACTTTTTAAGAAAAAAGTATCATTATAATAGTTAATATTAACTTGGAGGTGTCTTATGAAGGTATCAAGGCGTGGATTTTTGAAAGGAAGCGCCGCATTGGGACTTGCCTCATTTGTAGGTAAAAAAGTATTAACCCCTGAGCAGGCAAAAGCCGTACAAACCAAAAATGTAAAATATCTATACAAACCAAACATATGTAATTTCTGTGCCAACGCTTGCGGTATCAAGACAAGAGTGGCTTATATCGATGGTAAACCTAATAGGCTTATGAAGATAGAAGGTAATATCCATCATCCTTACAACAGAGGCGTAGCTTGTGCCAGAGGCCAAAGTGGTATATCTTACATCTACGACAAAGACCGTATCAAAAAACCCCTTATAAGGGTAGAAGGCTCTAAAAAAGGGGAGTGGAAGTTTAAAGAAGCCACCTGGGAAGAGGCTTTTGATTACATGATGAACCATATGAAAGGTATAAAGCCCTACGAGATGGCTTTGATGGGCGGATGGCAAGGTTGTGCTTTTTATGGGACTTACTTGCTTCCTTTTGTAGTGGGAGCTCAAATCCCTACGCTGTTTGGTTCTCCTATACAACACTGCGTGGGCTCTGAACACCTTGGGCTTCATACGGTATTTGGCAACTACAATACCCACGACGAGGTGGTATGTGATTACGATAGAGCTAAGTACATATTGGCAGTAAGAAGCAACGGCTCTTTGGCAGGTATTTCCACCGGAAGAGCTCATAGATTTGGAGCTGGTATTAAAAATGGGGCTAAGGTGGTGGTATTAGACCCAAGAGCATCAGAGCTTGCAGCAAAAGCAGACGAGTGGATTCCCATTCGTCCTGGGACTGACAACGCTTTTGCGTTGGCAATGCTTCATGTGATATTAAATAAAAAAGTAAACGGCAAACCCCTATACGACGAAGAGACGCTTAGATATTTTACAAACGCACCGTTTTTGGCTTTTAAAGATGAGAAAGGAAACCTACAACTTTTATCAGATGTAGATAAAGACGGAGCTGTGGAATCTTGGTATGTCTATGATGAGGCTTCAAACTCCGTTCAAAAAGTATATGGCTTTTACAATACAAACAAAATCTCCAAAGATGGCAAAAGCCTAAAACCCGCTCTTTTTACAAACAATGTAAGCGTCAATGGTAAAAACCTGAAAACGGTTTTCGAATATCTTATAGAATACACAAACCCCTATACCCCTTCCTGGGCTTCAAAGATATGCGACGTGCCAGCAAGCACCATAGAGCGCATAGCCACCGAGTTTGCCTTATCAAAACCAGGAATCATAGAACCAGGAATTTACGATTCAAGGTATGAAAACACCATACAACTTCGGAAAACCTTGGCCATCATCCAAGCCATCACCCATGGATATGACAAACCGGGTACTTGGGTCACTGGCGGCTCTTACAAGATGCTCATCAAAGACTTTTTTGAATTCACCAAGAAAAACGGCAACAAGATCACGATCCCAGTAAAAGGTTATCCAGTGATAGATATACCAGGGATGCTGAGGGTTTTAACCGTAGGATTTCAATACTTTTTCAATCCAAAAGCCTGGACACACGGATTTCCTTCTGTGCAATGGGCTTATTTGCAAAATCAGATATCAAAAGGCAAAGAAGCCACCGTATTTCCTTTTATCACAGACAACGGTTTTTACGAATCCACAAAAGGGGAAGTAAGCTGGAACGGACAACCCTACAAGATAAAGGCGGTGTTTGTTTATGCTCTAAACTTAGTAAGAGGGGATGTGGAGTCTGAACGCTGGAAAGAGTTTTTATCAAACACTTTTGTGGTGGGCTTTGATACAATGCCCTCAGATACTATGCTATATGCGGATGTGATATTTCCAGACATACCTTACCTTCTTAAAAAAGACATTGTATTTGACATAAACACATCTCATAATTATTCCTTTGGCACCAGAGAAGCCGCGATGCCAAAAGATGGAGACGAGATGCACGCTCTTGATTTTATGTACATGCTATCAAACACCATGAAAGTATCATGGCTTGATGTAATGGCAGAGCTTTACCAATACTGGAAATGGGACAAGCAAGAGCTAAATCAAAAATGCCAAGAATCTTGGACTAAAAACAAAACCATTATACCTGCGATAAGAGAACTCCAACTTCGAATGGTAGCAGATGAACTAAAAGAGTACAAAGGCATTACAAAATCAGTGGAAGAATTAGACAAAGAGATATCTGAGAAAGGTATTATAAATGTGATGGATAGAGAAGAGCTTATGGCAAAATACTCTGTCCCTTGGCATCAACCAGTACCCACTCCCTCAGGGCGCATGGAAATATACTCAAATGTTTTTGCCACTCTTCAAAACATGTTTGGATACAAACCAAACTACGACCCGCTCATAGCCTATATTCCACCCAAATGGAAAGGCGACAATATATCTCCAGAAAATGTAGTCCTTGAAGAAAACGAATTTTTCATCACCCATGGCAAAATCCCACTTCAATCTCACTCAT
>CAZDZN010000009.1:13489-22090 GCA_964509905.1 uncultured Aquificaceae bacterium | reverse complement strand
GCCGCCACCGTGGATAATCCTATACTTGTAAGCATAGGAAAATGGCGAGAAGGGATATATTATGGTATTTGGATAAACGAGACAAAAGCCAACAAATTAGGTATAAAAGAAGGGGATGAAATACTTATTGCAAATGTCATGTACCCAAATCTAAAAGTGAAAGGCAAAGCTCACCTTACAAAACTCATTCGCCCTGATACGATATTTATCCCAGGAGCTTTTGGGGCAAAGTCTCCAAAGCTCTCTTACGGAAAATATTTGGGCACTCCTATAAACGACCTCATACCTTATAGACCAGAGCCGGTGATTGGGGGTTATAGAGCCAACGAGTTTACGGTAAAAATAACCAAAGTTTAAGGAGGAATCATGGAAAAAGTGATACCAAAATGGGTTTTTGTGTTGGATTTAAACTCTTGCGTGGGGTGCAATGCCTGTATGGCAGCTTGCGCTCAGGAAAATCAAACTCCCTATTGGTCAGAAAAATGGAGAACCAAAGTAGAGCAAATAGAGATAGGAGAGTTTCCAGAGGCAAAACGCGTGTTTTTCCCTCATCTTTGCATGCAATGTCAAAATACCCCTTGCTATTACGCTTGTCCTACGGGCGCCACTTATAAAACCGAAGAAGGGATAGTGCTGGTAAATCATGAAAGATGCATAGGGTGTGAGGCTTGTGTGATAGCTTGTCCTTACGGAGCTAGGTATCCTTATGAGTCTGATGATGTGGATGAATGTGAAAAACTCTACGGGGAAGAGGCAAGACATACCACGCCTCACATAGACAAATGTACCTGGTGTTATCACAGATTAAAAGAAGGCTTAGAACCCGCTTGCGTGGAAACTTGCCCTACCAATTGTCGTATGTTTGGGGATTTAAATGTTGATTCTTATGTTTCAAGGCTTGTATTAGAAGGAAAAGCTCAGCCACTTAGCCCACAACTTGGCACAGAGCCAAAAGTTTTCTATGTGAGCTCAAAAGAAACACCAGTGGGTGTGGTATCCCATCATTTAGACGAACCACCTTACAAACAAACTATATAGGAGGTATGTATGAACGGCCTTACCATGTATTTTGGAAACTATCAACACTTCGTCCATCAAACCGCATGGGGATGGATGATTGCGGTATATCTATTCTTAGGTGGTCTTGGTGGAGCTATAGGCGCTATATCCTCATACTTCGCCCTTATTAAAAAAGAAGACCATCCAGTGCTATTTGGTCTTTCTACGCTTCTTGGCATAGGGCTTGTAAACTTTGGGGGTGTGTTTTTACTTATACATATGCTAAAACCTTGGTTTGCGTTTTTTGTGTGGATTCATCCTAGTAGCTGGATATTCTGGGGTGCTTCTTTCATACTCATATACTCTATCACCGGTGCTATTTGGGGGCTTTCTCTTATAGCTTCTCATATAAACTTTCCCTTTTCTCATATTTTTAAAAGCCTCAAAACTTCCACGCAAAACATCCTTGGGTTTATAAGCGGTGTGATGGGACTTTTAACCGCTGTTTACACAGGTTTACTCCTTTCTACCGCCCCAGCTATACCTCTTTGGTCAAATCCTGGTTTTCCAGTGCTTTTTATGGTATCGGCTCTATCCACCGCCACAGCGTATTTTATGCTAGTATCACCCTCTCACATAGCCCATGAAAACGAAAAACTCGATATCACGCTCCTTGGACTTGAAATCAGCATCATCACAGCGTTTTTTAACTATCTTTTCATATCCAGCGCCGTAGGAAAGGTTATAATACACAAGATGTTTAGCTCGGTGGGATTTATGGGATTTTTTGTAATACTTGGGCTTATAACACCTTTTATACTTGAAATATACGCCATCAAAAAACACTCAAAACCCATGGTGGTATTGGCATCATTTTTGGTACTCATGGGCGGATTTTTACTAAGATTTTACATACTAAAATTTGGATACTACGTATATC
This sequence comes from uncultured Aquificaceae bacterium, assembly GCA_964509905.1. GTDB lineage: Bacteria > Aquificota > Aquificia > Aquificales > Aquificaceae > Hydrogenobaculum. The sequence continues at coordinate 20,151 of CAZDZN010000009.1, read as the reverse complement.
CTTATTGACATGATGGATGTTTTTGGGCTTTTAGAATTAAAAACCCTCATAGAGATAGAACCCAAGAGGTGTATAAACACCATAAAGGGTGTTGAAGATTGTAAGATATGCTATAATATATGCCCTGCAAGGGCTATTGATTTAAAATCCCTCCTCATTGACACCTCCTCGTGCACCCTCTGCGGTGCATGCTTTTCTAATTGTCCTACCCAAAGCATAAACTTACACATAGACCATGTATCTTTTATAAACTCCTTAGAACAAGATCAAATATCCATAGGTTGTATAAAATCAGATAAAGCGGAAGTCCTCATGCCCTGCCTCATGAACCTATCTTTAAAAGACATACTAAACATATCCAAAACCAAAACTCTATATTTTGATATAAATCCATGTGGTAGCTGTAAGTACAATTTCGCCAAAGACATAAAGTCTTATATCTCAAAAGCCATATACTTATCAAAAATATTTAGATTAAAAACCCCTTCTTTTACACATGAAGATTTTAACCCTAGGTTTAGAAAAACATCCTTCAAACAACTTCATGAAATAAAAGATTTTGAGATAAAATCAGATGAACTATGCCAAAACCAAATCCCCTTTGAAGGAGCTTTTGGAGTTATAGAGATATCGAGTGGATGTGATCTATGCGGGGCTTGTGAAGTGATCTGCCCTCAAAAAGCCATAAAGATAGAAAACGGCACCATAAAATTTTCCCACGGGCTTTGTATAGCTTGTTCTTTGTGTGAATACGCTTGCGCTATCTCTCATCAAAACCCGCCTCTATCTTTAAAAAAAGCCATCATACCTTCTAAATTCAATAAAAACTTTGAGAATATATCCATCTCTTCCAAGCACACCTGTGAGCACTGTGGTAAAACATTTTACTCAAAAGACGAAAACCAAAAACTCTGTTTATACTGCCAAAAAGAGGAGAATATCAACAATATGATGCTAAATTTTTTGGGGATAAATTCTTGTTGACTTAAATTAATTTTATATATATAATATAAGAATGAAGTTTAAAACAAAGATAAATATTCGTATTTTATTGGCGCTTCTGTTTCTTTGGGTAGTGAGCGTAATAGCCATATTATACAACACCAGAAGCTTGGCCATAAAAAGTGCTGAGCAAACTGCAAACATAGCTGCAAATACCGTAAGAGTAGGTTTAAACTCCGATATGATAAACGGCACAATGTCAAGTAGGGAGTTTATATTGAAAGAGATAAAATACATAAAAGGCATAAAGGATGTTTATGTAATAAGAGGGGAAGCAGTAAATAAGCAATTTGGCCCAGGATTTAAAAATGAAGTATCAAGAGACAATATAGATAAAAAAGTGCTTCAAACCGGCAAACCCAAATACATTCTTAATGAAAACCTAAACAATGCGTCCTTCAGAATCACAATACCCTATATTGCCAAAAAATACAAAGGTATAGATTGCTTACAATGCCATCAGGTAAAAGAAGGGACAGTTTTAGGAGCTATTACGCTAAAACTTGATCTCACAAAGTTTAGAAACATAGGGCTTAGTTTAGCTATAGGTGTAGCTGTATTTTATCTTTTTGTCATAGGTATCGTGTTTTTCATTATGAATAGATTTTTCTCAAAGTATACAAATATATTTTCAAAATTGGAAGTATCTATAAAAGATATATCAAAAGGCGATTTATCAGATTCTTATGGTGCTCTTAAAAACCTTGAAAATGTGATATTAAAAGATGAAATAGGAAATATCATATCTTCTTATAAGAGCTTAGCAGATATATTAAAATCCATATTCACGGAGCTATTTAGCTTAGCGGATTCTTTGTCAAATGACGATTTAAGATATAGGATAGTATCCTCTTTTGGAGGTGAGTTCGAAAAGATAAAAGATAGTTTAAACAGCGCTATAGAAAATCTCTCTAAAAGCTTGAAAATATCTGTAGAAAGTTTTAACAAGATAGCTCAAAACATAGAAGAGTTCGAAATAAACGTCCAAGACATATCAAATAATATATCTACTCAAAATGAGGAGATAAATAGTATTTCCTCTATGATAGAGGAGTTTTCTGCTACTTTGAAAAGCATTACAAATAGTACACAGGAGCTTGATAATTCTACAAAATCTATGAATAGTTCTATCGCTTCAAGCAAAGATAAATTTGAAGCTCTAAATGTAGCCTCTTTAAAGATAATGAACTCTGGGAAACATATATCTGAGTTTATAGCAAAGATAATAGAGATATCAGAACAAACAAATCTGTTGGCTTTGAATGCTGCCATAGAAGCAGCTCGGGCTGGCGAGCAAGGAAGAGGATTTGCCGTAGTAGCAGATGAGGTAAGAAAATTAGCAAACAATACTCAAGAAACAGCAGCTGAGATAAGTACTATGGTAAATGGCGTAATGATGGCCATAGAAGAAAGCGTTAAAGCTACTAAAGAATCCACCAAGGAGTTCAACATCATTATAAAAGGTTTTGAGAATATGTCTTTTCTTATAGATCAAATAGCAAAAGCCATAGAACAGCAAAATGTAGCACTTAGTGCCATAGTAAACGCAGTATTTAACATAAAATCTTCCTCTGAGCAAAATACCGGAAAGATAATGGATATAAGCAAAAAATCAAAAGAAGTAAATTCTATAGTGGACAAAGCCAAAGAACTTATAAACAGATTTAAGCTATGATGGATTCCATCAATTCTCAATGGCTATCTGATTATATAGAGGATGAGCAGTGGGAAAAGACAAGCCAGATATTAGAAGAGGATGTAGAATTAAAAGAATGGAAGTTTATAAATTTTGAAGAGTATGAAATAAAGGGTAAAATTGCTTTTTTGGACGGGGTCATAAAACTTGACGATGATATTTTTGATACTAAAACCAAAACCAGAATAAAAATATTTAGTTTGGCGAGCGCCGTGTGTGAGATTGGCATTGGTCTCTATAACACGTTTGATGCTTTTAAAAGCCTAAAAACTAAAAGGGTGGCCATCCCAGACAAAGATATGGATAAAAATTATATAAGATTAAAAGATAAAACCTACGGAATAATGCCAAAAGGATACGACCATATAAGCGTATTAAAAGCCTTAGAGCAAGAGAGCCTCACAGATTATATTAAAAACGCCAATACAAATATCATTATATGGGATGGATCTTTGCCTATTACATTTAAAGATAGCGCTGATAAAAAAGTGTTCGGTTTTATCAAAACCCATAAAAAGTACTTTATGAGTGAGGAGCATCTCCCCATGCTTTTTGAAATTACATCTTACCAAAGGACACCTATTATATACTACACTCCTGAAGGTAAAACATATTATTATACATGGTATAGCACGCTCAATGAAAATGTGAGCGGTCTTGTAAGATTAGAGACTTTAGCAAATGAGGACGTAAAATACGTATCTGATATGGCAAACTATACATCTTATATGCTTAGAATGTTTGCTTCAAGCCCAATATTTGAAAAAAGAGCCCCTCAAAATCTAAGTCCTATATCCGCATTAGAGAGTTTTTTAAAGGCATATCTTGGATATCATTTCGTTGACATACCAGTCTTTAGCTGATGCTTGTAGATTTCCCAAAAGCATATGGAAGCGGCGTTGCTCACATTCAAAGATGTAATCTTACCACTCATGGGTATTGAGATTCTCATATCAGATATTTCAAGGATGGATTTTGACACACCTTCTCCTTCGGCTCCCAACACCACACACATCGGATACGCAAAGTCTATCTGTTGTATGTCTTTTCCACCTTTTTCCAGAGCGTAAACCCATCCCCCCATATCTTTAAATACTTTTAGGGCTTTACTAAGGCTTGGGGTTTTTGAGATTTTAAGATGGAATATAGCTCCAGAGGAGGATTTTACCACTACAGGGTTTATGGGAGCGCTTCTGTCTTTTGGGATGAGCATGCCAACCCCACCAAAGACCTCCAAAGACCTTGCAATAGATCCCACATTTTGAGGGTCTGTGATATGGTCAAGCGCAGCAAAAAATCCCTTTTGTTTTACAGTGTATTTAAAAAGTTCTTCTTCTGGGATATAAGAAATCGGACTTAGTATCGCTATCACCCCTTGGGTTTTTTTGGTATTTGAGAGCTCTTCGAGTTTTTGTCTTGGGGCTATTTGGACTTTTATACCTTTTTGCTTGGCAAGGTCTAAAAGCTCTTTAGGGGCTCTTGAATCGTGGGCTATAAGTATTTTCTCCATAGGCTGGTTTGCAATAAGGGCTTCAATCACAGGGTTTCTTCCCCATACTATGTAGTTTTGCATAATCTCTCCTTTATAATATTTACATCCTCGATAGTATCCACCCCATGGTAAAAGTTTTTCGTATAAACCATGTTTATAGAAATACCATTTTCTAAAAGTCTAAGTTGTTCGAGTCCTTCCATCTTCTCCAACACACTCTGGGGTAACTTTACAAAAGTTTTTAGTATATCTTTTCTAAAAGCGTAAATACCTATATGTTTTAGAGGATATGTAGATGATATATCGTTTCTTTTATATGGTATAAAAGACCTTGAAAAATAAAGAGCGTTTGAGTTTTTATCCAGCACTACTTTTACATTATGAGGAGAATCTGTGTCAAGGTTTGTGTATAAACTTACCACTGGGTTGGTTTTTAGGCTTTTAACAATATTATCTATATCTTCTCTGTAAGAAAACACCTCGTCCCCTTGATGGTTTATGATGATATCTACATTAGAATCCTTAGAGGCTTCATAAACCCTATCTGAGCCGGATGGTAAATCTGGGCTTGTTTTTACAAAATTTATATGTAAATCTTTTACCACCTCATATACATCCTTTGAGTCAGATGTTAAAAGCAAATCAAACCCAGTTTTTTTAAGGTTTTCTACGACCCATCTTATAAGAGGTTTTTTGCATATCTCAAAAAGTGGTTTTTGGGGAAGTCTGGTGGAGTGAATGCGGGCTGGAATAACTATTAATGTTTTCATTAGGATTTTAAAGTAAGTATTATTACGATAGCTATTAGTACGAGTATACCCATCATGAACCCAATATTTAAATATGTAAGCCTTTTTCTACTTTCTTCCAAAGAATTTATGTATTGGTCTTTTGATTCTATAAGAGCCTTTACGTCATCCACTATTTTCAAAATATTGTCAAGCTCAGCTTTTATTTCTTTGTTTCTTTTTTCCAAAAGCTCATATTCGGTTTTGCATTTAACTAACTCTCTATCGAGAGTTTCTATAGTCTTTTGCTTTTGCTCTATATCTTTTTTTTGCTCTTCTACTGCACTTCTTAAATCCATCAACTCCTTGCTTAGGTTTGATATGTTATCCATAGCTTTTCTCCAACAATATCACGCTTAAATATTTAAATGCTATATAAAAAATAATAGCCCTTGTAGCGGTCTCCACACTCATAAACACCCATGGTACAAAAGGATTGTATATATATTTTAACATAACAACAATAGGAATTATTCTAAAAGCCCAAAACGAAAATATATTCACAAGCATAGGTATGTAAGTCTTCCCAAATCCTTTTATAGCTCCCGACAATACAAAACTATAAGATAAAAATACCTGGGTAAGCCCCACCATCGTAAGATATATTTCGGCATAATGAATGATATTTTCATTGGAAGTAAAAAGCAGTGCCATATATCTTGATAATATTATTATCAAAATCCCTACAAACCCCATCACTAATGCACTGAAATGAGCCACTATCTTAGCCCCCCTAAAAGCTCCTTTTATGTTGCCTGCTCCATAGTTCTGCCCAGTTAAAACGCTTGCAGATATACTAAGAGCATAACCTATCATAAAAGATACCCCTTCTAATCTAAGCCCTATCTGATAAGCGGCAAGGATTATGTTTCCGAACCTTGCCACAAAACCCACAAAAAGATTGAAAGATAAACTCGTTAATCCTCTATCTATTGTAACGGGAATACCCAATTTTAGCATATCTACTATCGTTTTTATCGTATCTTTGCTTTTAATGTGAATATCTCCAAAAGGTCTTTTTGTAAAAAGCACCAAGTTATATACCACAAACCCAGCTATCTCTGAAAGTACTATGCCAAAAGCTGCTCCTTCTACTCCATATGCTTTAAATCCAAGCTTACCGTTTATAAGTATATAAGAGCTTCCTATATTTACCACGTTCATAAGCATGGAGACTTTGAAAGGAAATTTAGTACGACCCATCCCACTATACGTAGCGTAAAATACCTCTGTGGCAAACTGCACAAAAGAAGTCCAAAATATAGGTTTTAGATACACTTTTGAAATGTAGGCTATGTCTTCTTTCGCACCAAAAAGCACAATGAGTTTTGGTATAAGCTTAGGTCCATAAATAGCTATAGGTATTGATAATAAAAGCGATAAAACCATACCGCTTAAAAACACATCAAAAAAGGGTTTATTTGCTCCTATCCTATGAGATACCATTATAGATGTACCATTAGAAGTAAGAGCCATCAACGAATATACAAACCACATCATAGATATGGAATACCCTACCCCAGCTATAGCTTTTGCCCCAATATGAGATACCAATATAAGAGAAAAAAGCATCTCTACATTGTAAAGAAGATTGGATATGATAATCGGTGTAGCAACATTTAGCACCGCTTTTAAAATATCTTTTGTAGTTTTTGAGTTATCAACTACAAGCCTGCCACGATCT
>CAZDZN010000009.1:0-13479 GCA_964509905.1 uncultured Aquificaceae bacterium | reverse complement strand
AATATTAGCTTCCAAGGTGATAATAGTATAGCATAACTACCTAACACCTTTAGTATTGACTTTTTAAAAAACTTCTTACATTAAAAATGCTATGAAAAAGCTTGAAGAAAAAGTCGATAGATTGGAAGAAGTTTTTGCTAGGTTTATAGAAGAGATGAGAGAGTTCAAAGAAGAGATGAAAGAATACAAAGAGTGGTCTATGAAGAATATAGATTGGGCTAAGAAAAATATAGAGACAATGTGGCTTACAATTAAAGAGATTAAAGAGCAAGCTGAAAAAGATAGACGCGATATGAATAAAAAATGGGGAGAGGCGGTAAATAAAATGGGGACCATTGTGGAAGATATAATATTTCCTGCCTCAAAACCAGTGATTGAAAAATATTTTAATTGCGAGATTACTATTTTATCTGAAAATGTAAAAAGAAAGTCAAACAGATTAAACGGAGAGTTTGATGTGATAGCCGTATCAGAACCATGCCAAAGCATATATCTTATTATAGAGGTAAAATCCACTTTAAGGCAAAATTATGTAGATAGCTTTTTAAATGAAACACTGCCGAGGTTTATAACGCTTTTTAAAGAATATCAAGACCATAAACTCATACCGATATTTACATCTTTAAGGATAGGAGAAGATATACTAAACTATCTATCTAAAAAAATATATATGCAATGGCTTATAGAGAATGGGGTTACATGGACATACTAAACTTTGATAAAGTGAAAACGTCTCAGTGATAAATATCGTGCTAAAATATTTGTATGGATTTATTGAAGCGCTATTTGATAGAGATTTTGATATTTGTCACTGCCTTTGGTTTGACAGTGATGAGCATGGGATTTTTAGCTTCTAAGGATTTTATATTCGGTAGTTTTTTTGTATTTATGCTTTTATTATTCCAGATGTTTATAATCCTTGGAGCAAAAGGCGATAAAGAGTTTCCAAAAGCTTACGACAAAGACATAAAAGATGTGGGACTTTTTAACGCATTAGCATTTATATATTTGGGGGTTTTTGTTGCAGGTATTCTGATGAGCTTCGCAAAATGAACTTACCAAGACTCTTGGCAATAGTGGATGTGGATGTTTATCAGGATGATATAATCTTAAAAGCAAAAAAAATAATAGAAAAGCATAAGCCTACCATCATGCTAAGAGCCAAAAATCTGAAAGGCAAATATTTTTACGAATACGCAAAAATCCTAAGAAATATCACAATAGAGTATGATTTGCCTCTTATTATAAACGAGCGATTTGATATAGCCTTATCTGTAAAAGCCAATGGGGTGCATCTTCCATCAAATGCTTTGGATATAACTGTGGTAAGAGATTTCTGTAAAAATATGGCGATAGGGTATTCTGCTCATTCAAAAGAAGAAGCTATAAGTGCTCAAAATAAAAAAGCAGATTACATCACCCTTAGTCCAATACATCCTACAAAATCCCATCCTGACACAAAGCCTCTTGGTATAGAGTATCTAAAAGATGTATTGAAAACTCTAAAAATCCCTGTTTTTGCCTTGGGTGGTATTTCAAAAGACAATATACAAGAGATATTGAGTACTGGTGTTTACGGAGTAGCGTCTATCAGGATGTTTTTAGAGTAAAAATATATATAAAGCATTTTTCCTATATGTTATAATTTTGGAATGCACGAAGAGAGAACGAACAAATCGTATTTTAAACTGTATATCGCAGATTCTAAATCACTTCAGGAGCTCAGGGACGAGAGTATAAACTTAGTGGTAACTTCGCCTCCTTATTGGCATATAAAAGATTATGGAATAGAAGGACAAATAGGCTATGGAGAAACACTTCATGAGTATCTAAAAGGATTGTATAGAGTTTTTTCTGAATGTTATCGTGTGCTAAAAGGCGGTACGAGATTATGTATAAATATAGGAGATCAATTTGCAAGAAGCATAATATATGGAAGATACAAAGTAATACCTTTACACGCTGAAGTTATAAGCATGTGCGAGGACATAGGATTTGATTATATGGGTTCTATAATATGGCAAAAGAAAACCACAATAAATACCACCGGAGGAGCAAATGTTATGGGTAGTTTCCCATATCCTCCCAATGGGATAGTGGAGATAGACTATGAGTTTGTACTTATTTTTAAAAAAGAGGGTTATATAAAAGTTGAGAAAGATTTAAAAGAAAAATCCAAACTCACTAAAGAAGAGTGGAAGGAGTATTTTTCAGGGCATTGGGTTTTTAGAGGAGCAAAACAACAAGACCACGAAGCTACTTTCCCGGATGAGCTCCCTAAAAGACTCATAAAAATGTTTTCTTTTGTGGGTGATACTGTTTTAGACCCTTTTGTAGGCAGTGGAACCACTATCAAGGTAGCTATGGAACTAAACAGGAGCGCCATAGGATACGAGATAAACGAAAAATATATTGATATTATAAAAGCTAAAATAAATAATAAAAATAAAAGTTTATTCAATAAATTTAACTTAGAGATAATCTATAGAAAAGAAGATACAAAAACAAAAGATATCAAATATATCCCAAAAATTAAAGACGCCAAACCCTTAATTGATGAAAAAAAATTAAAGTTTAATGGTGAAAAGCTATATAAGGTTGTGAAAATTGTATCTGAAAAGGAGCTTCTTCTTGACACAGGGTTAAGAGTAAAATTATTAAATATCAAAGTTCCAGAAGAAAACAGAAAATCTGCCATTGATTATCTTGAAAAATACGTCAAAGGCAAACAGATATTTCTTAAATTTACTTTTCAGGCCGATGAAGAAGATAATTTAACCACCAAAGACGAAATCAGTGCCAACGTGTACCTAAAAAACAAAATATTTATAAACAAAAAGATGGTTGAGCTTGGATTAGCAGAAGACAAAAGCAATGGCTAAAGAGTGGGTCTTAAATATAGCTCTAAATAGATGGCAGCTCAACAGACCAAAATATGTGGGTAAAGTCTCGGAAGAGATAAGAAAATGCCAGCCTAAAAAATTGGGAGATTGGGTAAGTTATTACAATAGGAATGTAAAGCCAAAAAAGTACTTAGAGATGAAGAAATCCATCCCGAATCTCGACATAGAGCAATATCTTGGCTATTTAGGGCAAGAGCTCTGCAAGAAAATACACGAAGTATTAAGAAAAGAGATAGAAGATATCAAAGAGGAACATTGTATAGAGTATATAAAAAATCTCGTTTTGGAAAAAACTTTTGAGGGTTTTCAGACTGAATTGGATACGGTATATAAGCTTTTAGAAAAAGAGTTAAACACCAAAATATATCCAGCCCCAGATGAATGGGACAGAAAATACAATATTGATTTTTATATAAAAGCAAAAAACGGATTTATAGGTATACAAATAAAACCCATAACTTATAACCAAACACCAGAAGTTTACAATTGGAAAGATTGGCTACAAAATACCCATGAAAAATTTGAAAAATATATAGGCGGGAAGGCTTTTGTGATATTTTCGATAAAAAAAGATAACAAAAAAGTTATTTACAACAAAGAAGTTATACAGGAAATAGACAAAGCCATTAAAGAGCTTGGATGGGTAAGTTCCGATTAATTTTTATATAACCTTTCCTAATTAATTCTGGTAAAATAATTATTTATGAACTTTCAAGATATTATATTGAATTTGCAAAAGTTTTGGATGGAAAATGGATGTGCACTAATGCAAGGATACGATTTGGAAGTGGGGGCTGGTACGATGAATCCTGCTACATTTTTGAGAGTTTTGGGGGACAAACCTTTTAGTGGAGCCTATGTAGAACCTTCCAGAAGACCAAAAGATGGAAGGTATGGAGAAAATCCAAATAGATTGCAACATTACTTTCAGTTTCAAGTGATTTTAAAACCAGTCCCAGAGGACGCCCAAGATCTTTACATTAAAAGCCTTGAAACCCTTGGCATAGATAAATACGCCCACGATATAAGATTTGTAGAAGATGACTGGGAATCCCCTACCTTAGGAGCTTGGGGACTTGGTTGGGAAGTATGGTTGGACGGCATGGAGATCACCCAATTTACATACTTCCAACAAGCAGGAGACATAGATCTCGATGTGATATCCTGCGAAATAACCTACGGACTCGAAAGAATAGCCATGTATCTTCAAAAAGTGGATAACGTGTTTGAGTTAAAATGGAACGAGCATTTTACATACAAAGATATATATTTTAACTTTGAGAGAGAGTGGTCTATATACAATTTTGAAAAATCAAATCCGGATAGACTTTTTAAGCTTTTTGAGATATACGAAGAAGAGGCAAAAAATCTCATAAACGATGGGCTTGTATATCCTAGCTACGATTATGTGTTAAAATGCTCTCATACTTTCAACCTTCTTGATGCTAGAGGTGCCATATCGGTCCAAGAGCGCACAAACTATATAAAACGTATAAAACATTTGGCTTCTATGATAGCAAGTCTTTACGTGCAAAAGGAGAAATCCCATGAACAACATACTGCTTGAACTTCAAACCGAAGAACTACCTTCATCCTTTTTATTAAAAGCCCAAGACACATTACCAGAGATAGTTAAATCTTTTTTAGATGAAAAAAAACTCACATGCGAAAATATAGACGTATTTATCACCCCAAGAAGAATAACCCTTCTTATAAAGGGCTTGCCCTCTGAAAACAAAAAAGAAGAGATCATCATAGTAGGGCCCCCATACAACGCCTGTTTTAAAGACGATATACCCACAAAAGCCTTGGAGGCTTTTTTAAAAAAAAATGAAGCGGATATAAAAGACATATTTAAATACGAAAAAGGAGGCGGAGTTTACATAGCGATCAAAAAAACCATAGGCGGAGAAAAAATAGAATATCTATTTAGGGATTTTCCAGATTTTATCATAAAAAAACTACCCGCTAAGAAAACTATGAGATGGGATAACTCTGGGGTTAGATTTCCAAGACCCATAAGAGGCGTAGCCCTTATTTTAAACGACCACCCCATAGAGCCTTTCAAAAACACCACTTTTGGGCATAGATTTTTGTCTGAGGCTTTTAAGATAAAAATTGCAGAAAGATATGAGGAGCTTTTAAAAGAGCACTATGTGATACCAAGGTTTAAAGAACGAAAAGATACCATACTAAACCTCATAAACCAAAAAGCCGTTGAGCTAAATTTAAACCTTGATTACGAAGAGGACCTAATAGATGAGATCACAAACTTGGTGGAATATCCATACCTTGTGGTGGGTGAATTTGAAAGGGATTTCTTAGCTTTGCCAGATGTAGTGATAAAGACTATATTGGCTCATCATCAGAAGTTTATAGTGACAAAAAAAGATGGCATAGAAAATACATTTTTTGGCATATCAAACATGCCAGATAAGCATGGATACATAAAAGAAGGTTATCAAAAGGTGGTGAGAGCAAGGCTTAGAGATGGAGTATTTTTCTACAACGAAGATTTGAAGAAACCTTTTGAGTTTTTCGTAAACGAGTTAAAGGGAGTTATGTTTCACCACAAGCTTGGAAGTATGCTTGATAAAACCCAAAGACATATAGCCATAGGGGAATATCTATCGGATAAAGTAGATGTAGACAAAAACCATCTTTTAAGGGCTTGTTATCTATCTGGATTTGATATCGCCACTGGGCTTGTAAAAGAGTTGGATGAACTTCAAGGGTACATGGGTATGATTTACGCCGAAAAAAAGGGCGAGCCCTATGAAGTTTACAAAGCCCTTTTAGAACAATACATGCCAGATAAGATAGAAGGCAAACCTTCCACAAAAACAGGGGTTATATTGGGAGTTATATTAAAATCAGACAACATAGTATCTCTTATGAGTGCAGGAGAGATACCAAAGGGCACATCCGATGCCTACGCTATTAAGAAAAATATATACGGACTAATACATCTGATAATAGAAAACAATCTAAGTATAGATTTAAAATCTCTTTTTGAAAAAGTTTACGGGCTTTTAGAAGACAAATCAAAACTATTGCCCTACGAAGAGCTATCTAAGCACATAGAGAGCTTGTTTAAATCGAGACTTCAATCCTTTTTTGAGGAATATAGGTATGATATAGTAAGAGCGGTGATTGAAGTAGAGCATCCGCTAAACATGCTCAGCATAAAAAACAAAGTGGAAATTTTATCCTCTTATCAGGATATGGCAGAAAATATAGCAAAGGTTTACAAAAGAATAAGAAAGATTTTACCTGAAAAAGACTACGGGGATATAGATGAGAGGTTTTTTGAATCTGAACTTGAAAGAAAGCTTTACGAGTTTTCGTCTTACATATATGGCAAAGAATTTTCTAAAGAGCTCATAGACTATATAGATAAGAATAAAAACATCGTAAATGAATTTTTTGATAAAATACTTGTTATGGCACCAGATTTAAAAGTAAGAGAGAATAGGTTAAACCTTGTGCATAGTCTTTATAAAAGCCTAAAAACTTTGGCAGATTTTGAACACATAGTTATAAAGGAGGCATTATGAGCATTGGTAAAAGTATAAGACTTGAAAGGATTATCAATCGTCAGACAAGAAAAAGCATAATAGTACCGATGGATCACGGAGTTAGCGCAGGTCCCATAGAGGGGCTTGTGGACATGAAAGCCACCATAGAAGCGGTGTCAGAAGGTGGGGCAAATGCGGTGCTCATGCACAAGGGTCTTGTAAAAGCAGGGCATAGAGGCACTGGAAAAGATATAGGACTTATCATACATTTATCAGCTTCCACAGACCATTCTCCTACGAAAAACGACAAAGTGTTGGTATGCACAGTAGAAGAGGCTATAAGGCTCGGGGCGGATGGGGTATCTATCCATGTAAACATAGGAGCTCCGATGGAAAGGGAGATGTTAAGGGATTTTGGTTATGTGTCAAAGGTATGCGATGAGTGGGGTATGCCACTTTTGGCTATGGTGTATGCCAGAGGTCATGAGATAAAACCCCAAGATCAGTACGATAAAACCTTCGTAGCTCATTGTGCAAGGATTGGAGAAGAGCTTGGAGCGGATATCGTAAAAGTCCCATACACTGGGGATATAGAATCTTTTAAAGATGTGGTAAGAGGTACCCATATACCGGTGGTGATAGCAGGCGGTCCTAAGATGAAAACTGAAAAGGATGTGCTAGATATGGTGGAAGGTGCTATAAAAGCCGGGGGTGCTGGACTTTCTATTGGAAGAAATATATTCCAAGCCAAAGACCCAAAAAAAATCACAAAAGCTATGTATATGATAGTGCATGAGGGTAAAACCGCAGAAGAGGCATCGAAATTCTTACATAACTAATGATTATAGGAGATAAATATGATATTAAATGGTAAAAAAGCGCTTATAATGGGCTTAGCAAACGATAAGAGTATAGCGTACGGTATCGCTAAAAGTTTTAAACGAGAAGGGGCCCAAATAGCCATAAGCTATGCCGGGGAATCTGTGAAAAAGAGAGTGATGCCTATAGCCCAAGAGCTTGGTACTGAGCTTGTGTTTGAATGCGATGTATCAAAAGATCAAGAGATAGAAAATCTTTCAAACAACATAAAAGAAGCTTGGGGCAACATAGACATAATAGTGCATTCTATTGCTTATGCTCCAAAAGATGAGTTTAAAAATGGTGTAATAGATACTACAAGAGCAGGGTTTAATATTGCAATGGATATATCAGTCTATTCTTTTATAGCAGTGGTAAGAGCATTTTCTCCTATTATGAATGAAGAAGGGGCATTTTTGACACTGTCTTATTACGGGGCTCAAAAGGTGGTACCTCATTACAATGTTATGGGTATAGCAAAAGCGGCTTTGGAGAGCACCACGAGGTATTTGGCTTTTGATATAGCTAAGAAAAACCAAAGGGTAAACTGTATATCCGCAGGACCTATCAAGACACTATCCGCTTATAGCATCACTGGGTTTCACTTACTCATGGAGCACACAGTAAAAGTAAGTCCATTGGGAAGACATGTGAGCATAGAAGAAGTTGGGGATACCGCGGCATTCTTATGTAGTGAATGGGCAAGAGGTATCACAGGACAAACGACATATGTGGATAGCGGCTATAGCATAATGGGAGTATCGGACAAAGAAGAAGATGCTTGAAGCTTTTACATCGAAATCTTTTGATGAAGAAATAACAGGGAGTTGTATAGGTTGCAACTGCGGATGCAAATTTATAGCTTACATAAAAGATGATAAGATAGTGGATATCACTGGACACCCATCAGATAAAATAGGCATGGGAAGTTTTTGCACAAAAGGCATAGCTCTGACACAAGAACTCCCATTTTCAGAGCTTAGACTAAATACTTCAAATTCTGTAGATATAAAAGAAAAATGTGCAGTTTATGTGGATAAATTTGTCACCGATGAGGAGATTCAAAGGGTTTTTTCTTTCACCGACAGGGTTTATTCTCACATGCTTTATGTTGAAACCCCAAAAACCATAGACATAGAAGAGATTCCAAACAAAAGAGTTATTTTAAACATATCTGAACCCTCTTACTTTGACGTGATGTTATCGCGTTGGATCATAGATGCTTTTCAAAAAGGAGCCAAGCTTTTTTCTGCTGGATTTACATTTTCCAATATGCTTTTTAAATCCCCTTACAAAAGACTTATAAGACCACAAGAATTTTTTAATTTCTTAGAAAACATAGAGTCTGCTTTTGAAAAAGGAATTTCTCAAGAACCTTTTATAGATAAATTTGTACTATTTTCTTCGAAGCTTGGAAACACTCTTATAATCATCCAAGATTTTTACATAAAAATAGATAGAGATTTTGTATTGGGCTTTTTAGAAAGAATGAAGAAAAATTACAATATAGATTATATAATCACTGGGGATATAACAAACTGGCCTGTAAGATATTTAGAAGAAATAGACCAAGAAGAGTTTATAATAAATGCAGGGGATATGTTTAGATATTTGTCTGGGGATAAAATTCAAAAACTTTCTAAGTCCAAAGTTTTAAGCCTTTCTCACATGCCAAACATGAGCGTAAATTTATCCTCATACTATATACCTAGAAAATTTTTCATAGAGATGGATTTTAGAAAAAAAACGGCATTTGTGGATGTAAAATCCTATAAGATTTTTGAGAATAAAAACGCATATTCTCTTCTTGATATATTACCTGACCTAAAAAAAGACATTAAATACGATATTAAAAGCCAAAAACAAGAATTGAAGAATAAGGTGATAATGTTTGGACCCACCATAGTGGATGATTTAGGTCATTGGTCTAAATGGCTTCATGAGATAGAACCCACTCAACATGTTTATATAAATCCAAATCTTGCTCAATCTATAAGTATAGAGGAGGGTGAGCTTTTAGAGATAAGGACAGAGCATGGAAAAGCGGTATTTAAGATAAAAATAAGTGCAAATGTAGAAGATGATGTATTTTTTGTATCCAACGGGTTTGATGAATATCAGCCTTTTTACGAAGGTGTAAGACCAGGGGTTTTGGTCATTGACAAGATTTTTGCCGACGTGATAGAATTTAGGAAGCTTTAAGAGGAGGTCACTCTTATGTCAAATTTAGAAGGAAAGTTAGTTGTATTCTTGGATGAGATGGGGATAAGCGATATACCTTATGTTGGTGGGAAAAACGCATCTTTGGGAGAGATGATAAGATACTTAAAAGATAAAGGGGTCAATGTTCCGTATGGTTTTGTAGTCACCGCAGAAGCTTACAGACATTTTATAAAATATAACAATTTAGAGCAAAAAATCAAAGAGGTGTTAAAAGATTTAGACCCTTCGAATATAGAACAGTTGGCTCAAAAGGGTCATATAGTAAGGGAGCTTATAAGGGGTGGGTCTTTTCCAGATGATTTAAAAAAAGAGATTGAAAATGCTTATGAAAAGCTATCTGAAATGTATAATACCCATGCGGTGGACGTGGCGGTGAGATCCTCTGCCACAGCGGAAGATTTACCAGATGCTTCCTTCGCAGGCCAACAAGATACTTATTTAAACGTAGTTGGCACTCAAAATGTACTTATATCTGTAAAAAAAGGATTTGCCTCGCTATTTACCGACAGAGCCATATCTTATAGGCATTCTCATGGATTTGATCATTTTAAGATAGCCATATCTATGGGTGTGCAAAAAATGGTGCGTTCAGATATGGGAGCTTCTGGGGTTATGTTTACCATAGACACCGAAAGCGGTTTTAAAGACGTGGTGGTGATAAACGCCATATATGGACTTGGTGAGATGATCGTTCAAGGTATGGTGACCCCCGATGAGTACATGGTATTTAAACCTACCCTCAAAAAAGGTTTTTCCGCCATCATAGAGAAAAAGCTTGGTAAAAAAGATAGAAAAATGATATATGGTACGCAGTCAGAAAGAGTGAAGATAGTCAATGTACCTATAGAAGGGCAAAAACTGTACGCTTTAAACGATGATGAAATACTTACACTGGCAAAATGGGGAAGCATCATAGAAGAACACTATCAAAAGCCTATGGATATAGAGTGGGCAAAGGATGGAAACGGTGGTAAACTCTATATAGTCCAAGCAAGACCAGAGACCGTCCAATCAAGAAAACAATCCAATAAACTTGTAGTCTATGAGATAAAAGATACATTGGAAGAACGGATTCCTCATAGGATATTGAATGGTATAGCAGTAGGTGACAAAATAGCCACTGGTATTGTAAAAGTAATACACAGCATAAAAGAAGCTGCAGATTTCAAAGAAGGAGATATACTAGTTACAGATATCACAGACCCGGACTGGGAACCTATCATGAAAAAAGCGGCTGGGATTATCACAAATAGAGGGGGGCGTACAGCTCATGCAGCGATAGTAGCAAGGGAGTTTGGCGTACCAGCAGCGGTAGGCACTCAAAAAGCCACAGAAGTATTAAAAACAGGCATGAAGACAACTCTATCTTGCGCAGAGGGAGAAACAGCCTACATATACGATAAAGAGTTAAACTACGAAGTAAAAGAGATAGATTTAAGCTCTATAAAAAAACCTAAAACAAAGGTAATGATAAATGCTGCAGACCCAAGCTCTGTGTTTAGATATGCAGCTTTGCCAAACGACGGGGTTGGTCTTGCCAGAGAGGAGTTTATTATAGCAAACTACATCAAAATACATCCGTTGGCACTTTTAAACCTCGACAAAATAAAAGAAAAAGATCCAGAACTCTACAAAGAGATAGAAAATCTTACATTCGGATACGACAACAAAGAAGAGTACTATGTAAAAAAACTATCTTACGGTATAGCCAAGATTGCCGCCGCTTTTTATCCAAATCCTGTGATCGTTAGGTTTTCGGATTTTAAAAGCAATGAATACGCAGGACTTATAGGGGGCAAGTACTATGAGCCAAAAGAAGAAAATCCGATGATAGGGTGGCGCGGGGCTTCCAGATACTACTCTGAGAACTTCAAACCAGCCTTTGGTCTTGAATGCAAAGCTGTCTTAAGAGTAAGAAACAAGATGGGTCTTGATAACGTAAAGGTAATGATTCCTTTTTGCAGAACTCCCAAAGAGGGTGAAAAGGTCTTGGAAACCATGAAAGAGTTTGGTTTAGTAAAGGGCGAGAACGGGTTGGAAGTTTATGTGATGGCAGAGATTCCGAGCAATGTAATATTGGCTGATGAATATGCCAAGATATTTGATGGGTTTTCCATAGGCAGCAATGACCTTACACAACTTACTCTCGGTATAGATAGGGATTCTGATTTGGTGGCTCATCTTTACGATGAGAGAAACGAAGCGGTAAAAATCCTTATAGCAAATCTAATAGATAGCGCAAAGAAAAACAAGAGAAAAGTAGGTGTATGCGGTCAAGCACCAAGTGATTTCCCTGATTTTGCACAGTTTTTAGTGGAAAGAGGCATAGATAGCATATCACTAAACCCAGACTCCGTGTTTAAAACTATGTTGGCAATCGTAGAAATGGAGGGAAAACTTAATATATAACTATATATAGGAGTTTTTATGGAACATGTTATACCTCTCAGCAAAAAGCTTATAAAAGAAGATGGCTCTATACTTTTAGTTTGCCATGAAAACCCAGATGGTGATACATTGGGTAGTGCGTTAGCTCTATACATTTTCCTAAAAAAACTCGGGAAAAATGTAGCTGTGTTTTGCAAAGACGAGGTCCCGAGATTTGCAAAATTCTTACCCCATTCGGAGGAGGTACTTCACCCACAGGATTTAAAAGGCAAAATCTTCGATCTTGCTATTATAGTGGATGCTTCTGGTTTTAAAAGGGCTAATTTTGACATAGTATCTTCTTGCAAAGCCAGAATAGATCATCATGTGGGTGGGGACTTTTACGGGTTATACGATCTTGTGGATTTCACATACGCTTCCACTACGCTATTGGTTTACGAGCTTTTAAAATATATAGACAAAAACCTCATAGACAAAGATATAGCCCTTTGCCTTTACACAGGACTTTGCACAGACACAGGATTTTTCAGATATTCAAATACAAATGCAGAAGTATTTAAGACAGCAGCCGAGCTTTGTTCATACGGAGTGGAGCCAAACTATGTGTGGAGAAACTTTGGTGAGCGAGAGACTATTGCCAAATTAAAATTAATTAGCAGGGCTCTTGATAGTATGGGAATATTTCACGAAGGGAAAACCGCAGGCATTATAATAACCCAGCAGATGATAAAAGAAGCAGGTGCTCTTTACGAAGATACCGAAGGGCTCGTAAATTATCCAAGAAGGCTTGACGGGGTCTTTGTGGCTTTTGCAATGATAGAAACTGTTTATGAAGGCAAAACCTATTGGCGTGTTTCTTTAAGAAGCAAAGACGAGCATATGGACGTTTCTAAGATAGCCCAACGTCTTGGTGGGGGTGGCCATAAGTACGCCTCGGGATGTAAGCTTTATGATGATATGCATACATCTTTGTATAAACTTTTAGATAGCATATTATTAGAAATAGCTGATTGCATACCAGTTCAAGAAGTTGTAAGTATTTGACGATGTACAGCTTTCAAGAGCTTTTAGATAAGATAAATTTATTAAAATCCCAAAACAAAAAGATAGTTTTTACAAACGGTTGCTTTGATATTATACATGCAGGACACGTAAAATATTTAAATACAGCAAAAACCTACGGAGATATATTAGTAGTAGGGTTAAACTCAGATAGCTCTATAGAAAAGATAAAAGGAGAAAAAAGACCAATAGTTCCCCAAGAGCAAAGAGCGTATGTACTTAGCCAACTAAAACCTGTAGATATGGTAATAATCTTTGAAGAAGATACACCTTACAACCTCATAAAAACTATAAAACCAGATGTCCTTATAAAAGGAGCGGATTGGAGCATAGAAAATATAGTAGGAGCTGATATTGTGCTATCAAGCGGTGGTTCCGTGGAAAGAATATTTTTTGATTACGACACATCCACTTCCAAAATCATACAAAAAATAATAAATCTTTATTGCAAATGATGTTATAATATACCTTGAGGGTTGCTAGCTCAGTTGGTAGAGCAACGGACTCTTAATCCGTAGGTCGGGGGT